>DATIPQ010000142.1 GCA_035471785.1 Acidobacteriota bacterium | reverse complement strand
AACCGCCCCCAGGATGCGCCTCCCACCTTTCTTTGCCTAGTGCAGTGCGTCAAAGTTCTGAGCCACCCTGTGGCGTTATCCCACGCTTTCAGCGTTTGCACATTTGCCGTCTGAAACCCAGGGTGGCGCCGCCGTCTCGCTGGCGCTCGCCGGGACTGACCCTGGGCTGGCGAATCGCTCGCCTTCAGCGAGCCCGGACTTGACTTCTAACAGAGTCGCCGGGCTGGCGAATCTGTCCCTTTCAGAGACAAGAAACGGAGGGCCCCTGGCTCAGAATTTATGACCGGCAGCCCTAGTCGTAACGGTGGTAGCTGCGGTCGAGTTCCTGCGGCGAGCGGCCCAGTTTGTAGGCCGTCATGGTGCGCAGGATGGTCCAACTCTGCCGCAGCACCCCCCGTTCGATATAGCGGCGGGCCGAGGCTTGGGCGGCCAATGGGATGATGGCCAGCCGTCCGCGAGGGGTGCGCCGGCAGAGACGGCGCAGGCGGCGCGAGAAGTCCACGTCCTCCATCAGGGGGATGGGGGCGAATCCGCCCAGGTCGTCGAAAACGCGGCGGCGCACGAAGATGCAGTCGTTGCCGAAGAAGACGTGGAAATAGCGCACCCTTAGATAGGATACGGCGACATTGCCCCACAAACGCCAACTGCGCTGGCGGTAGCGCTTGAGAAAAGACCCGCCCAGGACGTCTTCGTCGCCCAGGACATCCAGCACGGCCGGCAGCGCTCCCGAAGGCAGCGAGACGTCGGCGTGAAGAAAGAGCAAGATGGAAAAGCGCGCCTCTTGGGCCCCGCGGTTCAGTTGAAGGCCTCGCCCTCTCTGCGATTTCACCGCCTTGAGATTGTCGAGGCGGCGGCGGCGGCCGAAGTCGAGGACGCGCTCAAGCGTATCGTCCTGCCCGGCCACCGAAACGATGACCTCCATGGCGGTTGCGCCGCTCACCGCGGGATGGAAGAGCCGCTCCAGGGCGTCCTCGATGCCGGGAGCTTCCTGGTATGCCGGTATCACGATGGATATCAAGTAGCCTCTTGCTTCTCATCTTGGGATTGGGCACCGGCTGGGTCAAGCCGCTTCTTGATCCAGATGGGGATGATGATTCCTCCCGCGAAGACGGCCAGCGCCGAGAGGGGGCCGGGGGCCAGGAGGTCGGAAAGCCGGTTCACCTGCGAGAAAACGCTGCCGAAATAGACGGCGATGAATCCCAGAGGCACAGCCGGGATGGCGGTGCCGATAAAGAAATCGCGCACCTTGATCTCGCTCAGTCCGCTGGCGAAGCTGACCAGGTCCCAGGGCAGATTAGCGAAGCGCGCGACCATGACGGAGGCCCATCCGCCCTCCTCGAACTTTTTCTTCAGCTTGCTCAAGCGTCCGCCTTGGGAGGCCTTTCGGCTGACGAAATCACCTCCCAGAAAACGGGCCAGATAGAAGCCGAAGAGCCCCGCCAGGGTAGCGCCTATTCCCACCATGACGGTTCCCGCCAAGGTGCCGTAAATGGCCCCGATGACGATGGCCACCGGAAGCGGCGAGATGACGGGAAAAATGGGACGGATGCTGTAGAGCCCCACCAGGATCACCGGCCCCAGCGCGCCGTAGCCCCTGACCCAGCGGCGCAGGCTTTCCACCGTGAACTGAGAGCGGTCGATGCCCGAAAAGAAGAGCAGGTAGACCACCAGGCCCGCCAAGATCGAAAGAAGGGCCAAACGCGCCAAGCCTGACTTGCTCATCGCTCGCCGCCTTTTAGTAGATCCACCTGACCAGCCTCTTCATCCATACGGAATAGATTTTTTTCTTGAAGTGCTCGCCCAGTGTGCGGTTGATGATCTCGGAGTGGGTGGGGTAGACGTAAATCGTCTGGGCCACCTTGCGTGCCGAAATCTTCTGCTTCATGGCCAAGTAAAGCGTATGCAGCACCTCTCCGGCGTGATTGCCCAAAACGTGAACGCCGATGATCTTGCCCTTGGAGATGAGGATCTTGGCGAAGCCGGCGGTCTCAGACTCGGTTAGGGCACGGTCGAGTTGGTCGAAGCCGAAGCGGGCCACGTCGAAATCGATTCCTTTCTCCTCGGCCTCCTTCTCGGTCAGACCGGCGCGGGCCAGCTCGGGGTCGGTGAAGGTGACCCAGGGAACCACCGTGAGGTCCTGGGAGGCGGGGAAGCGGAAGAAGATGTTGGCGAAGGCCGTTCCGGCCTGATGGGCCGCGGTATGGCTGAAGTAATAAGGTCCGGCCACGTCGCCCACCGCCCAGATGTTGGAGGCCGAGGTCCTGAGGCGCGAATTGACCTCGATTCCGTCCTTCCCGTATCGGACTCCGGCCTTTTCAAGATCGAGCCCCTCCACGTTGGGCCGCCGTCCCAGCGCCGCCAGGATGGTCTGGGCTTGCAGCTTGCGCCTGGCCCCGTCGCGGTCTTCGGTCACCACGAACCGTCCGCCCTCTTCCCGGCCCACCTCCACCGCCTTGTGACGGGTCAGGATCTCGACGCCTTCCTGACGCATGACTTCCTGCAGGGCCAGCGCCGCATCGGCGTCGTCCTTTTCCAGGATGTGATCGGCCATCTCCACCAGCGTGACCCGGCTGCCGAAGCGGCAAAAGGCCTGGGCCATCTCGGTTCCGATGGGTCCCCCGCCCAGTACGATGAGCGACTCGGGGAGCTCGCTGAGGGTTCCGTCGAAGAGCTCGACGTTGGTCAGCACCGGAGTCTTGTCGAGTCCTGGAATGGGAGGCACAGCGGCATGGGAGCCGGTGGCGATGACGAACTTCTTGGAGGTCAGCTTGCGGCCCTGCAGCAGGATGGTGTGGCGGTCGAGGAAGGAGGGAGAACCGATGTGGACGTCCACTCCCAGCTCCTCGAAATACTCCTTGCTCTCGTGCTCTTCGATCTTGCCTTGCACGCGGCGCAGACGTTCCAGCACCTGTCCCAGGTCGGCCGTTACCTGGCGCGGCTCGAATCCGTACTTGTCGGCGCTGCGGATGCGTTGGGCGATCTTGGCGCTTTTCAGGAAGGTCTTGGAGGGGACGCATCCGAAATTGAGGCAGTCGCCGCCGATCTTTTCCTTTTCAATCAGGGCCGCCTTGAGTCCCAGCTCATGAGCTCCCCGGATGAGCGGAAGCCCGCCTGATCCGGCTCCGATAACCATCAAGTGGTAGTCGTACTTCACTTTGTCCTTTCCGCCCCCACTTAGAGAAATGCCGACCCGCCCCCTGGGTATTCCATCGATGCGGTACAAGAAGCGACCGGCGCCAGTGCCTTATAATGAAGCCGATGTTGCATGCGCCCAGCCTTCTCCTGCTCTCGCTCTGGCTGCTTCCTCCAGCCTCCTCGGATGGGCCGGGCGGGCCCGCACTGCCTTTTCCCGGACTGCCTCTGCCATCAGCCGGCCAATCCTTCCGCTTTCTCGTCTACGGAGACATTCAGCACAACCACCGCGAGGGCCACAACCGCCTGGTGGAGCAGATGATGAAAGAGGAAGACGTGGCCTTCATCATTCATCCCGGCGACATCTCCAAGGACGATGGAGAGGGCTATGTGAAGGATTTCCTGAGCGTTGCCGCACCCCTGGTCGAGCATACGCCTTTCTTTCCTTCGCCGGGCAACCACGATGTCGAATGGGGCAGCCCCGCCAGCAGGGCGGGATTCACCGGCTTCTTCCGCACCGTGCTTGGACGGCTGAGCGAGCTGCCCCAAAACGCTCACATGGGCGACTTGCAGGAACAGAAGCTGTGGTACAGCTTCGAATACGCCGGAGTCCTCTTCATTTGCCTCGATTCAAACCTCTTCATCGATGAAGGCAAATACGCCGCCACTCATCAACTCGAACCCTATCGGGGGCTGCGGGAAGAGCAACTGGAATGGCTGCTGGACGAGTTGGACCGGGCCAAGAACGACCCGGCTATCCGGGCCAGGTTCATCTTCATGCACCATTCCCCCTTCTCCAGCGACGAGAACAAGCCCAAGTTCGGTCTGTTCGGCGGCCATCCGGGACACCGCGAGATGATGATCAACCAGACCATCCCCGGACTCACGGCGGGCGAGCATCGGCTCTACTTGACCGACCTGCTGCGCAGCAGCAAGGTGACCTCCGTCTTCACCGGCCACGTTCACTATTACGAGCGCTGGCGCGAGGTCATCCGCAACGGCGACAGCTACGTCCATGTCCTCAACTGGTTCGTGGTGGGCAACGGAGGCGTGCGCCTGCGAGGCAAGCCGCTCTCCGATCCCCAGGACATTCGCGAGTTGTTCGAGGATGAGGAGGTCTTTCTAGCTTACCAGCAGCGGGCCCGTGACGCCGTCCCCGGATGGCGTTCGCAGCTCCAGCACGCCTTCCCTAATCCCGAGTTTCCCGACGGACGGTTTCACGGCTACGTGGTCGTGGAGGTGCGTCCGCAGGGCATCTTTTTCCAGACCAAGGACATCTACGGTCAAGTGCGTGACAGCGGACAGCTCTCGGGCGACCTCTCCCGCCTCCCCGGACTGCGCCGCCCCGACACCGTCCCCGACAGCGAAAGCCGCTAGTGGTGGGTGTGCTGCGTACAAAGGATCGTCGGCGGATGGGCGGCCCTCCCCCAGACTCCTCCTGCAAGATCGCCAGCCGGCGGTGGGGTTGGTGTGTGGAGAGGATCGTCGGCGGGTGGGAGGCGCATCCTTGCGGCGATCCCCACCGGAGGGTCGAGCGACCACTGTGCTGACTCTTCTATGAGCCGTCCAGGCAAAGACAAACGGCGAGCCGTACCGCACCCTCCTGCCCATCGCCGCAGGGATGCGCCTCCCACCAGGCCTGTTTCCCCTCGGTCCTTTGAGGCAGGTTGCTCCCTGGAAGGCGGGCGTCCTCCCCCGGACTCCTCCTGCAAGATCGCCAGCCGGCGGTGGGGTTGGTGTGTGGAAAGGATCGTCGCCGGGTGGGAGGCGCATCCTTGCGGCGATCCCCACCGGAGGGTCGAGCGACCGCTGTGCTGACTCTTCTATGAACGTCCAGGCAAAGACAAACGGCGAGCCGTACCGCTTCATCCTGCCCATCGCCGCAGGGATGCGCCTCCAACCAGGCCTGTTTCCCCTCGGTCCTTTTGAGGCAGGTTGCTCCCTGGAAGGCGGGCGTCCTCCCCCAGACTCCTCCCACCAGGCCTGTTTCCCCCCGGGGCCCTCGGAGGCAGGTTGCTCCCTGGTGGCCCCCCAGACTCCCTACCTTGTAGAGTCGGCACCAGCCGTGCCCCCCCCTGGTCCCCTGAAGCAGGTTGCTCTCTGGAAGGCGCCCTTTCCAGACTCCTCCCGCAAAGCCGCTAGACCCCGGTAGCGGACTCCGGCTCGTCCTGAATGACCCTGACCGTAAAGGGTTCGCTGGCCTCGCCCTTGTAGAGCGACAGGTGGGGGAAGGGGATCTCGATGCCTTCCTCGTCGAACCGCCGCTTGATGGTCTCGGTGACTTCGTTCTTGATGGTGAGGAAGTCGGTCTTGACACCCCAGATGGCAAAGAGAATGTCGATCGAAGAGGCCCCGAAGCCGGCCAGAATCACCAGCGACTTGGGCTCTTGCAGCACCAGCGGATGCTCGGTGGCGATGTCCAGCAGAATCTGCCGCACCCGCTTGAGGTCTTCCTTGTAGGCGACCGACACATTGAGATCGATGCGCCTGAGGGGGAAGGCGGTGAAATTCTGCATCTCGGTCTTGATCATGTTCTCGTTGGGAATTCGCACCAGACGGTTATCGAAAGTGCGCAGCTTGACCGACAGGGTGTCGACTGAGATCACCTCCCCGGTGAAGCCGCTGACCGTAAGAAGATCGCCCGGCTTAAAGGTCTTTTCGGTGGCCAGAAAGATCCCGCTGATAATGTTGGAAACGCTGGTCTGAGAAGCGAATGCGATCGCCAGGGAGAAGATTCCGGCAGCCCCCAGCAAAGTTGAGAGCGGAAATTCCAGGATCTGCAGCACCATTACCAGAATCGCGGCCAGCCCCAGGATGGAAGTTCCCTTGCCGGCCAGCATGGCCTGCTGGACTCCGATGTGCTTGGAGATCATGCGCTTGATCCAGCGCGAGAATCCGAACACCAAGGGCACTCCGATCAGAATGGTGAGCAGCACGCGCACCGCGTCTGCGATCCGCTCGGGCGTCAAGACGCCGCTCAGGTCATAGCCCAGGATTTGCATTGCCGCTAACTGCATGGTTGTGGCTCCTTGATGCAATACCGCTTAGCTTGTGAAGATGCCCAGTCCGGGCAGCGATTTCAGTTGAGAGAAGGTCGAGGCCAGCCCTCTGCGGGCCGGAGTACGCCGACGCGTGATCAGCTTGGCTCCCGACGCCTCCCGAGGCGCCCGCCCCTTGGCTTCAACCTGGCTGGTGTCGTCGGTTCCCCTGTACTCGACATGGCAGGCATCGCCGAAGAAGACCCCTTCCTTCTCGAAGATGCTCAGCCAACCGACTCGCAGGCAGATCTTCTCCACCTTCAGTTCCTCTTCCGAGCGGTTGTGGATTTGGATGGGACAGACGGCGGTGTGAGGCAACTGCATAGGCGGCTCGACCTCGCGGCGGGCCCGGGTGGAGAGCCAGTAGGCCAAGTCGCCCTCGAAGAACGATCCTTGCCAGGTATTGGACAGGACAAGCGATGGAATCTCGCGAAGCAGCGTGGTCTGATTGTCGGCCAACTCGACCCGCACCCAGAGCGGAATGTTGACATAAACGCGGGCCTCGCTCTTGGGCGTCAAAAAGAAAGGGGCCTCGGGCTGCATCACAACCGGACGGTCGGGAAAGACCGGCAAGAAGCGGATCTTGCGGGGATTGCCCCTGAAAGCATAGCGGACCCACTTGTCATCGAAGTGGTGGGGAGTTTCAGGCTCGGGCCCTTGCTCTCCGACCTCCATCCAGGCCAGCCAGAGATCTCCCTTGGAGGCCCTATGCCAAACTCTCAAGGGGCCGAACTTGCGCAACGAGGTCGTTTCACCGGGGAAGTCCTGCTCCCCCCATTCGAACTGGAACTCACTGTTCATGGATTCCTCTTCCAAAGACGTGATTATACGGCAGCCGGAGAGGAGGCCGCCTGTGCCCAGGACATCTCCTGAGGCTAAAGGACTCCCCCGGCGAGTTCAAGCCGGTCCGACAACCCTTCAGTGGGCCGTCAGTTTCTCGGCCGCCAGCTCGACGGCCTCTGGCGAGCCTACCACGGTCAGCAGGTCGCCCCGGTAGAGTTGGGTGCCGCCCCTTGGGATGACCAATTCGGCGTCGCGGTCGACCACCAGGACCAGGGCGTCGCCGGGCAGACTCACTTCGCCCAGCCGGCGCCCCTCCAGGGCCGCGTTGGACATGCGCACCACCCTCACGTCGCGCTCGGTGTCGAAGTCGGTCAGCAGCGAGAACGCCTGGGGATGCCGTACCATGGCCTCCAAAATGACGATGAGGGAAAAAGTAGGATCAACGATCTTGACACCCTCCTTGCGCAAACGCTCGGCCCGGTCGCGGTCCTGCACATAGGCGATCACTGTGGGGATGCCCAGTTCGCGCCGGGCCTTGGGCGCCAAATCCTCGATGGCGTTTTCGTCCTCCAGCATGCAGACCAGCGCCGAAGCTTCCTGAGGACGCGCCTTGGCCAAGCCCTTGGCGTGTTTTCCAGGTTCGACCTTGATGGTGTCGATGCCGGCCTTGAGGGCCTCCTCGACGAAAGTGGCGTTGGCGGTCACCACGATGACCGGCTCGTGACGTTCCGCCAAACGCTGAGCCAGCACGCGGGCCTGAGGCGGCGAGCCGGCGATGATGACGTGCCTGCGGCTGTGGCGGGTCATGGGGATCAGCCGGTTGAAGACTGACGGCGCCGCCACCACCGTCACCAGCGACAGAAGGATGATGGCCGAGTTCATGGCCTCGGACAGGGCGCCCAGATTAACCCCCACCGCAGCCACCGCGATGATCAGGCTGAGGCGGGCCGAGGTCAGCGAACCGATGCCGATCACCTCTCGCCAGGTGAAGCGGAGACGGTAGACCAGCGCCGCCAGCATTTTCACCGCGAAGGCGATGAAAATGAAGATGGGAACAGCGGCCAACCCCTCGGGAGACTCCATCAGCGCGTGGATATCGAAGTCCACCCCCACCATGATGAAAAAGATGGGAATGAAAAAGCCGTAGCCCAGGGCGTTCAGCTTGGGACGCAGATCCGAACCCTGCTCATCGGACAGCAGCGAAACGATGGCGCCGGCCAGGAAGGCCCCTAAAATCACCTCCACCCCCAGGCCCTGGGCCAAGGCGATAAAGACCACCGCCAGCGCCAGCGACCCGCGGATGTCCAGTTGCGCGGTGGCGTGAGAGAGCTCTTCTACCAGCCGCTCCAGCGGCAGGTGACGGCGGGAAACGTGAGCCAGCCGGTAGATGAGAAAGGTGGCCGCCAGGAGCACCAGGATCAGCATGATCTCGAAGCTGAGCCCCGCGGTGTAGACGGTCACATAGGCGCTGACCAAAAACACGGTGGCGAAATCGCCCACAACCGAAGCCACCAGGATGTACTGCCCCAGGTCGGTGAAGGTCAGCTCGCGTTCCTTGAGCACCGGCATCACCACCCCCAGCGAAGTGGTCGAGAAGATCAGGCTCATGATGACCAGGTCCCTGCCGTAGCCTTCCACGATCAGCCACAGCGAAGCGCCCATCGACAGCACCAAAGTGAGGGCGAAGAAGAGCAAGCCCGCCTTGAGCGGAGTATTGACCAGCCGCTTCACCCCCCGAGCCCGCTTCACTTCGGTCCGGTCGATTAACAAATCGAAGTCGATCTCCAGTCCGGAGAGGAACATCAGGTAGACGAAGCCGAACAGCTTGAGAAACTCGAGCCAGGGATTGGGGTCGCCTCCCAGCAGGTCGAAAACCGTCGGCCCCACAACGATCCCAGCCAGGATTTCACCCGCAATGATGGGGACGCGAAAACGCTGCAAGACCACCGGCACAGCCACAGCCAACAGCGTCACCACCAGGAGAGGATAGAAATTTACGGTATGCTCCACGAGACAAATCCCTTGCCTTCTCGCCTTCAAAAATGTTTAAAGTGTTGAAGGCATTTAGCCTGGCGCCGACTCTACAAGGTAGGGAGTCTGCCACAAATCTATCTGTCATGAAGAGGATTCGACTGATTCATTGGAAGGCGGAGGAGCTGCCCGAGCGGGTCACCCGCTTGCAGAACCAGGGTTTCGCGGTCGAGTTTACCGACCCTGAGGGGGGCCAGGCGCTCTTCCGCAAACTGCGCCAGAACCCGCCCAATGCGGTGGTCATCGACCTCTCGCGCTTGCCCTCGGCAGGTCGCGACGTGGCCTTCGGACTGCGCCAGAGTCCCCTCACTCGCGGGATTCCTCTGATCTTCGTGGACGGCGATCCGTCAAAGAAAGAAAAGGTGCGCGAGGCGCTTCCCGACGCCTTCTATTGCGAGTGGGACGAAATCGGGACAACGCTGCGAAAAGCCATGGCCAATCCTCCTGAAAAACCTGTCGTTCCCGATTCCACGCTGGCCGGATACTCGGGCACGCCTCTGCCCAAGAAACTCGGCATCAAAGCCGGAATGACGGTGGCGCTGTCCGGCGCCCCCGAGGACTTCCACAACACCTTGGGCCAACTGCCCGACGATGTCACCCTGCGCCGGCGCATGCAGGGCCATTGCGATCTGATCATCTTCTTCGTCGACTCGGCCTCCCGCCTCAGGCAACGGCTTCCCAAGATCGCCCAGCGCCAAGACTTTCAGCGCCTCTGGATCGCCTGGCCCAAGAAAGCCTCCGGCGTCAAGACCGACGTCACCCAGGCCATCGTGCGCGAACTGGGACTGTCCCTGGGATTGGTCGACTTCAAGATCTGCGCCATCGACCAGGTCTGGTCGGGCCTGGCCTTCACCCACCGCAAGAAGTAAAATTCCATTCCTTTCATTTTTTTCTTGAACCTCACGTAACGTGAGGACTTAGCCTCCATTCCTGGACGGCTTGGGAAGGGGATTTCCTCATGACCAGGCCGCAAAGGACATCGACATGCGTTTGCTGAAAATCGGAGAGCTGGCCAGGCGGACGAAAGTCACCGTCCGCACCCTGCACTACTACGACGAGATCGGACTGCTTTCGGCCTCTTATCAGAGCGAAGGAGGCCATCGGCTCTACGGCAAAGACGACCTGGCACGTCTCTACCGCATCCGCTCTCTACAGCAGTTGGGGATGTCGCTGGAAGAAATCAGCCAGTGTCTGGACCGCTCCGATTATTCCCCGCTGCGCGTGTTGGAAATGCACATCGAGCGCGTCCGCCAACAAGCCGAACGCCAACAGACGCTCTTGCGGCGGCTGGGGGCCATGGCTGACCGGCTGCGCGCCAATGACGACGTCTCGGTGGATCAATTCCTCGAGACAATGGAGGTTATGAGCATGATCGAGAACTACTACACGCCACAACAACTGGAGCGGCTCAAGCAGCGCGGGAAGGCCATCGGCCAAGAGCGCATCGAAGAAGTCCAAGGCGAGTGGACCCAGCTCTTCAAGCGCTTTGAAGAGGCCCGTTCTGAAGGATTGGCCCCGCACAGCCCGCAGCTCTCCGAGGCGGTCTCCAAGTACCAGGCGCTGATCGCCGAATTCACCGGAGGCGAGACCGACATCGAGCAGTCCTTGGGCAACCTGTATCAGTCCGAGGGCGGCCCCCGGGTGCTGCAAAAACACGGCATGCCGGTCGACGATGACCTGTGGGAATACATCGGCCAGGCGCTTAAGGCCCACTCGGGCCAGTAAGTAAGCCGAAAGCCGGATCGCGGCCTGCCGCGGTCCGGCTCCCCAAGTCACTGCCGCTTCATATTTTCACTTGTGTTAAAAAATAAAATGTCCTATGCTGTCAGATGCTCACGGGAGTAGACCGGCACCGACGCCAGGTTGCGGCAAACACGAGGTGTGCAGTTTTGATAGAGAATCTAGGACAAGATCTTCGTTTCGCCCTGCGTACTTTGCGCAAGGCGCCTACCTTCACTTTGCTGGCCGTCTTGACCCTGGCGCTGGGCATCGGCGCCAATTCGGCCATCTTCAGCATCGTCAACGGCGTCCTCTTGCAGCCATTGCCCTACGCCCAGGATGAGCGCATCGTCATCATCCACCAGGAGACCAACCGGGGCGGCACTCAGGCGATGCCCTTCTCGGTCAAGGAGATCGAGGACTACCGGGCCCAGAACCAGACGCTGCAGGAAGTCGTGGAATACCATTCGATGGGCTTTACCATTTGGGGCGAGCTGGAACCCCACCGGGTGCGCACGGGAGTGGTGTCGGCCAACTTTTTCGACGTGCTGGGCGTAGAGCCCATGATGGGCCGCACTTTTCAGAAGGGAGAGGACCAGCACGGCACTCCTCCCATCCTGGTCTTCAGTTACGAGTACTGGGCGGGACGCCACGGAAGCGATCCCGACATCATCGGCAAGACCTTCAAGGTCAACGACAACATTCACGAGGTGGTGGGCGTCTTGCCGCCGCTTCCCCAGTATCCGCGTTACAACGACGTCTACATGCCCACCTCTCACTGCCCCACCCGCTCCAGTCAAGGCTTCATCGACAACCGCAACGCGCGCATGATGAATGTCTTCGCCCTGCTCAAGGAGGGCTCCAGGCTGGAGCACGCCGAACGGGACGTGGCGGCGGTGGCCCGCCGCATGGCTTCCGAGCACAGCGAGAGCTATCCTCCCGAATCCGGTTTCGCGGCCAGGGCCACCCAGCTCAAGGACGAGCTGACCCGGGAAGCCCGGCCCACTTTCTTGATTCTGCTGGCGGCTTCGGGACTGGTGCTGCTGATCGCTTGCGCCAATGTCGCCAACCTGTCTCTGTCGCGCCTGCTGCGCCGCGAGCGGGAGATGGCTTTGCGCTCGGCCCTGGGGGCGGGACGGCTGCGCTTGTTGCGCCAGATGATCACGGAGTCGTCGCTGGTGGCCCTGGGCGGAGGGCTATTGGGACTACTGGTGGCTTACGCCGGTCTCGACCTGCTGGTGGATTTCGCCGCCCGCTTCACGCCGCGGGCGCCCGAGATCACCGTGGACGGCAGGGTGCTGCTCTTTACCCTGCTGGTTTCGATGGCGGCGGGAATCCTCTTCGGCGCCCTGCCCGCCTTGCAGCCCCGCCAAGACCTTCAGAAAGCGCTCAGCGACGGCACCCGCTCCTCCTCAGGACGCGGCAAGCAAAGGCTGCGCCAGGTCCTGGTGGTCGCCCAGGTCGGCGTATCGCTGGTTCTGCTGGCCGGTGCCGGACTGATGGTGCGCAGTTTCGTCAAGTTGCAGCAGGTGGACGCCGGCTTCCAGCCCGAGCAAGTGCTTTCGATGCGGGTGGGGCTGAACTTCACAAAGTTCGCGCAGAGCCCGGCAGGCGTCCGCGAGGCTCGCAAGGCCTTCATGGAAAAGGTCGAGGAAGAGGTCAGGGCCCTGCCGGGGGTGGTCTCGGCGGGAATCGTCAGCGTCGTTCCTCTCAACCAGCAGCAGGGGATGACCCATGAATTCAACATCGAGGGACGCCAGGCCGGCAACACGCCCCGCATCGCCACTCACAGCTTCGCCTCGCCCGACTACTTCCGCACCGTGGGCATTCCTCTCCTCAGAGGACGCTTTTTCAATGCCGGAGACGATGCTCAGGCCAACCGCGTGGCAATCATCACGCACTCGCTGGCGCAACGTCACTTCCCTGACCAAGATCCCGTGGGCAAGCGCATTTCGGCGGCCATGGGCGACAGCGACTGGATCACTATCGTGGGCGTGATCGGCGACATCCGCCAGTACGGCCTGGACAAGGGGCCCGCCGACGAGATCTACGTGCCCTTCGCCCAGGCTCCCTTTTCCTCCCGGCTGGTGGTGCGGACCGCCGGCGATCCCAGCGCCCTGGCCCAGAGCTTGATCAGCAAGGTCCGTGAAATCGACCCCGACCAGACGGTGGACTCGGTGCAGACCCTGGAGGAGATCCGGGCCGACTCGGTGGCGCCGGCGCGGCTGACCACCGTATTGACCGGACTGCTCTCGCTGCTGGCCCTGCTCATCACGGCCGCCGGAGTCACCGGCGTCATGGCCCTGCTGGTGGGCCAGCGGACGCAGGAAATCGGCGTCCGCCGGGCCTTGGGCGCCCAGAGCGGGGACATCTTGCGTCTGGTTTTGGGGCAAGGCCTGGTCATGGTCGTGGTGGGCTGCGTCCTGGGAATGGCGGGCGCGCTGGTGCTGGGCCGCTTCGTGGAGAGCCTGCTGTTCAACGTCTCGGCCTATGATCCGCTCACCTTGGCCTCCACTTCGCTGATCTTGCTGCTGGCGGCTCTGGCGGCCTGCTACGTCCCGGCCCGCCGCGCCCTGGGCGTCGACCCGCGCGACGCGCTCCACGCCGAGTAGGTCAGGCAGGGGCCTGTCAGTGACCGTGTCCGGGGACGCGGAAGTCGGGGGGGCAATGGCCTGGGAAGATAGCGGATGGAGGCTTGCTGAGACGTCCCGGCCAGCGGCATGGCGAAAAGCGCCGCCAACACCAGAGCCGGCGTCCACACCCGGTTCACCCGTGTTCTCGCATTGCGCAACATGACGCCAAGTTAGCAGGTGGCGGAGGCGGATGCCTGTTCGGTTCCTAAGATTTTTCTAAGCTGCTATCCTATCCGCGGGAAAGCGGCCTTTGGAGCAGAGTCATGAGCCGAGCGCCAACCTGGTTTCTGCGAGGGCTTGTCTTCTGTTGTTCGCTGGCGCTGTCACTGGCCGCAGCCGAGTGGATGGCCCGGCTGGCCGGGCAATGGAGAGAGACGGCCCAGCAAGGTCCCGACTACGGAGACACTTGGGCCGAGGGTGAGCGGATGGGGCCGGGAGGCTACCTCCAGCCCGACTTCCGGGCCCGCGTCATAGACGGCCGGGGCGGAACCGTGCTCTGGCACAACAACAGTCAGGGCTTCCGCAACGAAAGCGAATTTTCACGCCATCCCCCGCCCGCAACGCTGCGGATCCTGTCCTTGGGCGATTCCTTTGCGGCCGGTTATCGGGTGGGCCAACACCAGACCTATTCTTATCTTCTGCAACAATGGGTCTCCAAGCGCGGAGGGCCAACCCAGGTCTTGCTGGCCTGCACCGAAAGTCCTTTCAACGCCTACCTCTACCTGTCCGATTACGGGCTGGACTGGAATCCCCACGTCGTCCTGTTGCAGATCACGCTGGGCAACGACGTCTTGCAAGACTACGTTTCCCTCCATCCCGAAGCGATCGGATTCGCACACGGGCTTGAGACGATGGAATTCCCGGCCCACGTTCTCCGGCCCCCGGACCCTCCGCCGCAGCCCTCGGACTGGGCCCTGCTGCGCCTGTTTGGGCAGCCGCGTCAAGGCATCGCAAGTTGGTACCCAGCAGGGGCGCGGCTCTTCGATCCGAGCAGCGGTCTGGGACTATTCCTGAAGCAGCCTCCTCCTTCCATCGAAGTCGCTTATCAACGTCACTTTCAGGTGCTGTCGATGCTCCAGGAGATGTTTCAGCAGTCGTCGGTCCGCTTGGTCGTCGTGCTGGCGCCGCAACGCTTTCAGGTTCAGCGCCGCCTCGATTGGCCCCCAACGGTGGCCAGGTACGGGCTGCGCCAGGAGCACTTCGACCTCGAATTGCCCAATCGGCGCATCCTGCAGGAATGCCGGCGCCTAGGGCTGCTCTGCATCGACCCCACCGAGACCATGGGCGAGATACACCGCACCTGGGGCCGGGACCTCTACTTGCCCGGAGGCGACATGCATTGGAACCCCGCCGGACATCGGTCCTTCCTCCAGGCCCTCAAGCCCCATCTCCTTCCCTTGCTGGAGGAGGAGAGAAAGAGGCTGGCGCCGCCAGGGAGATTGCGTCCCGGATCTTGATTGGCGATGATGCAGCCATGGACGAGCGCTCGAGATGGGCCCGGGAGGTGGCCGGGGATCTTTATGGAGTCGAAGCCGTCGCCGAGCCTTTGGCGGGGGAAAGGGACGACAACTTCCGCCTGCGGGGCGAGCAAGGCGGAAAGCTCCTGCTCAAGATCTCGCCGCCCCAGGAGGACCCCGAGGCCATCGAGTTCCAGAGCGCCGTCATGGAGCATCTGCAAGACCACGGCGAAGGCCTGGAAGTGCAGCGGATCCACTCTACCCGCCAAGGGCGTCCGTGGGGCCGCACAACCGACCGGCAGGGCCGTCCGCGGCTGGTGCGCCTGCTCGATTTCCTGCCGGGACGCCTGCTGGTCGAGGTGCGTCCCCACCGCGATGACCTGCTTTTCAGCCTGGGAGCAGTCGTGGCCGGCACGGACCGCGCTCTGGCCGGCTTCTCCCACCCCGGCATGGAGCGCGGGCTGAAGTGGGACCTGGCGCGTTCAGGCTGGATCGCCGAGCACCTGGAGGTCATCGCAGATGCAAAACGGCGCCAGCTTGTGGAGGATCGTCTGGAGCGCTTTCTCCGCCACCTCCAACCCCGTCTGGAGAGCTTGCGTCACAGCGTCATTCATGGCGACGCCAACGACTATAACGTGCTGGTCCGGGGAAGCGGCATGGAGGCGCGGGTCAGCGCCCTCATCGACTTCGGCGACGCCATGCGCAGCGTCACCGTGGGCGACCTGGCCGTGGCCCTGGCTTACGCCGTCCTGGACAAGCCCCATCCCATTCATGCCGCCTGCCAGGTGGCGGCCGGCTATCACAGCGTCCTGCCCCTGCAGGAGGAAGAACTCGAAGTGCTTTTTCCCCTGGTCATGACGCGCCTCTGCGTGAGCGTGGTCAACTCCTCGCTGGCCCAGCGCAGCCAGCCCGACAACCCCTACCTGACCGTCAGCCAAGCTCCTGCCTGGGAAGTGCTGGAGCGCCTGCACAAAGCCAACGAGGCCGTCATCCTCTGCCGGCTGCGGGCGGCCTGCGGACTGCCTGCTCATCCGCGCCACAAGGCCGTTACCGGGTGGCTGGACTCGCGGCCCGGCAAGATGAGTCCGCTGCTGGGCGGCGGCTGCGACGTCCGCGCGGCTAAGCCGCTGGATCTGAGCGTGGCCAGTCCGCTGATCGAGTCCTGGCAGCCCCGTCCCCAGGACTGGCGCATGGCCGCCGCCGTGGGCGTCGCCGGGGACGAAACGGGGGCGGGGGCAGGCGGCTACGGCCAAGCGCGTCCAGCCCTGGAGGAGCACCCATCCCGCCAATCCGAGCAAGGACGTGAGTGGCCTACCGTCCGCCTCGGCCTGGACGTCCTGGCCCCGCCCGCGACACCCGTGCAAGCCCCCCTGGAGGGACGCCTGGAAGAGAGCGACGGCCCTCTCGTCCTGAGTCATCACAGCCCGGCGGGTGACCGTTTCTTCTCCCTCTACCGGGGACTGGAGAGGCCGCGGCGGCAGGTCGGAGAAACCGTGGCGAGCGGGAGTCGGCTCGGTCAAGTGGGACCGTCCGGCCGCATTCAAGTGCAGCTCTTTCTGGACCTCTGGGCCGGTCAAGACCTTCGCCCACGCCCCCGCCCATGGAACGACGGCCTGTCCTATCCTTCTCAGCGGGAGGCCTGGATGTCGATCTGCCCCGACCCCAACCTCATCCTCGCCATCCCCGGCCTCGAGCCTTCCCAACCAGCGGACTGGCGGGACTTGCTGAAACGCCGCCGATCCCACCTGGGACCCAACCTGAGCCTGGCCTACAGCCGTCCCCTGCATATCGTCAGGGGAGCGGGCCAGTACCTCTACGACGCCCAGGGACGGCGTTATCTCGACGTCTACAACAACGTCCCCCACGTGGGACACTGCCATCCCCGGGTGGTGGAGGCGGGAAGGCGCCAGATGAAGCTTCTCAATACCAACACCCGCTATCTCAACGAAACCAACGTCCGCTACGCCGAGCGGCTCACCGCCACCTTCCCCGACCCGCTCAAGGTCTGCTACTTCACCGCATCGGGAAGCGAGGCCACCGAGCTGGCCCTGCGCCTGGCCCGCGCCCACAGCGGACACCGCGACCTGATCGTCTCCGAGGGCGCCTATCATGGACACACCACCACCCTCATCGACATCAGCCCCTACAAGGCCGAAGGGCCTGGCGGACGGGGCTTGCCCGATTGGGTCCACAAAGTGCCCCTGCCCGACACCTTCCGGGGAAGCTACCGCGGAGACCGCGATGACCCCGCGATGGGGCTACGCTACGCGGCCTTGTTCAAACCCCTCCTGCAAGGTCTGCGCCGGGAGGGGCGAGGCTTGTGCGGATTCATGATGGAATCGATCCCCAGTTGCGGAGGCCAGATCGTGCTGCCCCAGGGATACCTCAAGGAGGCCTACCGCCTGGTACGGGCCGCCGGCGGACTGTGCATCGCCGATGAAGTCCAGGTCGGCTTCGGGCGGGTGGGGACCCACTTCTGGGGCTTCCAGACCCAGGACGTGATCCCCGACATCGTGGCGCTGGGCAAGCCCATCGCCGCCGGACATCCGCTGGCCGCCGTGATCACCACCCCCCAAATCGCCGCCTCCTTCGACAGCGGCATGGAATTCTTTTCCACCTACGGCGGAAACACCGTCTCCTGCGCCATCGCCCAGGAGGTTCTCAGCGTCATCGAAGACGAAAACCTGCAGACTCATGCCCGCCGCCTGGGAGAACACCTGCAGAAAGGCCTGGGCCGCCTGCAGAGGGACTTTCCAGTGCTGGGAGACGTGCGCGGAATGGGGCTCTTCCAGGGAATCGAGCTGGTGGACGACCCCGTCCAGCTCACCCCCGGGGCCGCCCAGGCCTCGTATCTAGCCGACCGCCTTCGCGAATGCGGCGTGCTGACGGGAATCGACGGCACTGAGCACAACGTCCTCAAGCTGCGTCCGCCCCTTTGCGTCATGCGGGATGACGTCGACTTCTTCCTCGAAACCCTGGCCGCCCTGCTCAAGGAAGACGGAGCCCGTTGCACCTCTTGAAGCCCTCCCCACAGTCCGGAAGCCGGTTGTAAACTGTCCACGACAGATATTGACGCCTTAAGAAAGCTGCAATATACTTCTCGATAACATTATTTCCCGCGTATTCAGAATCACCGTCTGAATCTTATCCTCAGGAGTGCTGCCGTGACGCCTCAAGAGCCCGCAACGCACCCGACGGGAAAGGCCCTGCTCTTTCTCGCCTTCTGCCTTCTTCTCATGCTCTCGGCCGGCTGCGCATCGGTGCGCAGCGGACCCTTTGAGCAATTCGCCAAGTCGACCCAAGCGCTGCAAAGCGGGGTCGACCAGGCCCTTCAGGTGGGCCCCGAGGACGCCGAGAGCCGGTTTCTGACCGAGGCCACCCAGGACCCCTCACAGGCCACCGACCTGAGGCTACTCGTCGATCCCTCCAATCCCTTTACCTACAAGACCGACAACACCCCCATGTTCCTGACGGCCAAACGCTTCCACACGGGCGTAGTGGACGCCACCGGGGTCCTGGCTGACTATGGAAAAGCGCTCCTGCAACTGGCTTCGCCCGATCTGCTTTCCCCCCAGCAATTCGATCAGTTGGCCAGCGACATCAACTCCAGCGCCATCAGCGCCGTCACGGCCATCTCGGGAAGCGACGGCTCCGGCGCCGCGCGCAGCGTGGGACTGATCTCCACCGCCGCTACCGCCATCTTCAAGCAGTACCTGGAATCGAAGCGTAAAAAGGCCCTGGTGCGCGGACTGAGGGAGAACCAGCCGACGGTCGAGGCCTACGCCCGGCATCTGGTGGAGGCCACCAAAATCGCCGCCGATCTGGCTTGGACCGAATACGACGCCAAGGCCCAAGATCAACTCAACAAGATCGTGGAGGCAGGCGCCGGATCGTCGCAGGTCACTTCGGCCTTGCAGCAATTGATCAAGCTTGACGAGGAACACATTGCCCAACTTGAGGTCCTGAAGTCGCTGCGCGATTCCTTCTCGGCCATCCCGGCCAGCCACAACGGGCTCATCGAGGCCGCCAAGAACCCAAAGTCAGGACTGGAGGCCATCAGCCTCATCATCGACCGGGCCCAATCGCTGGAGAAGCTCTACGACCGCTCAGTGCGCGAAAACCAGGCCACTGTGGCTCAGCAGTTGGCCCAGCAAGCCCAGGTCCGGGCCTCGCTGGCGGACTCGCGGGCCTCCACGGCCGAATCCAAGGCCGCATTGGCTCAACAGCAAGCCGAGTTGTTGCGGGGCGAGGCCAACCTCAGCCCCGACGACAGCCAGAAACAGGCCGCCGCGGAGGCCGCCGAAAAAACGGCCCAACAGCTAGCCGACGCCGCCCGGCAACTTCGTCAAACCGCAACCGAGGCCAAGCAAAGCGCAGAGGCCGCCCAACAGGTGGCCGACCGCCTCTCTAAGCAAGCCAAGGACGATAGCCAGTAGCCCTTGCAGAGCAAGAAAGGAACCATCATGCCTCCCAACGACGCCTCCCCGTCCGGCGATAAGCCCCGGCCCGTGCTGCTGCTGCTGGAGCAGAAACAGACCGCCGGAAACCTCATCTTCCAGCTCCGCCTCAAGGGCAAGAACGATGAGGCCGAAAAGCTGCAGCAGAAGTGCGACGAGTTGCAGGATCAGATCGATGAGCTGCTGAAGAAGTCGATGCAGGATTGGCTCGACCAGGCCCAGAAACTGCAAGGCGACCTTCAAGACGCCGTCAAGGGCCTCAAGAAGTCGGTTGCAGAGATCAAGAAGAACGTGCAGACCGCCCAGAACATCACCAAAGCCATCGGCTTCGTGGACGATGCCATCCGAATCGCCGGAAAACTGACCACAGGCGTCTAACACAACATAGCCTCCAGGCAAAGCCCCGAAGCAGCGCCGGGGGATTTTTCTTGCCAATGCATCGTAGTCCGATGTACTATATCGGGACACGATGCAAAAAGGGATGGACCGGCACCTGCCCCTCACCGAACCCGTCTTTTACCTGCTGGCGGCGCTGGCTGACGGCGACAAGCATGGATGGGGCATTCTCAAAGAAGTGGAAGATCTGACCGAAGGGCGGGTCAGCATGTCTCCGGGGACGCTCTACGGGATCATCAAGCGCCTTTTGGAGCAGGAGTGGATCGCCGAATCGGAGCAGCGTCCTCCCCAGCGCTGGGACGACCGGCGGCGCAAGTATTACCGCCTCACCGAGCAGGGCCGCCAGGTCGCCCAAGCCGAAGCCCGGCGCCTGCAAGAGGCCGTCAAGCTGGCCCGCGGCAAACAGCTTCTGCCTGTGGCCGAGGGAGGGCCGGCATGAAGAAAGATGGACTGTTCGGCCGCCTGATGACGTTGCTGCCGCGCGATTTCCGGGAGGAATTTGGAGAGGAAATAGAGGAAATCCACCATCGCCAGGAAGAGGAGCACAACACACGCCTGCAGTGGCCCGCACTGACAGCTATGCTGCGGCTGGCCCTGACCCAGCACCTCAACGGGCTTGCCACCGACTTCAGACTGGCCTTTCGCAGGCTCTCAGCCCGGCCGTTGTTTACGCTGGCGGCGGTCTTCTCGCTGGGGCTGGGAACAGGGGCATCGGTGACCGTCTTCAGTCTGATCGAGGCCGTCTTCTGGCGTCCCCTGCCGGGAGTGGAGCGGATGGACCGCCTGGTCAACGTGGACTGGTCGGCCAGCGGCAACGAGACTACGGGATTGATTTCTTATCCCAACTTCCAGGATCTGCGCAGCCAAAGCCGTGCGCTCGAAGACCTGGCCGGCTTCCACGGACTCTTCCTCAGCCTGCGAAGCGGAGAGCGTCCCGAGGTGGTACCTGCCCAACTGGTGACCGGCAACTACTTTTCCCTGCTGGGTTCGAAGCCCTTCAGAGGACGCCTCATCAATCCGCAAGACGAGCAGGGGCGGGCCCCGGTGGCCGTCATCAGTCACCGCCTGTGGACCACCCGTTTCGGAGCCTCCGAGGACATCCTGGGCCAAAGCGTGCTGCTCAACAGCCGTCCCTTCAGCATCATCGGCATCGGTCCGCCGGGATTCCAGGGCACCTTCGTGGGCTTCAATTTCGACGTCTTCCTGCCCGCCTCCCACGGCTCCATAGCAGGACTGCCCCCGCTTGAGCAGCGGCGCGGCGGATGGGTGGAGACCATCGGGCGTCTGCGCCCGGACGTCCCCCTTGCCCAGGCCCGAGAAGACATGCGCCGGGTGGCCCGCAGCTTGAGCGAGAGCCATCCCGAAATCAACCGCGGACTGGAGATCAGCCTCTCCTCCGTGACCGGTCACGACGAGGACTTCCGCAGCGGACTGGTGCTCTTCCTCTCCTTCCTGCTGGCGGTCGGACTGATGGTGTTGGCGATCGCTTGCGCCAACTTGGCCAACGTCTACCTGGCCCGCTTGCTGCAGAGGCGTCCCGAACTGGCTCTGCGCCTGGCGCTGGGAGCCCGCCGCACCCGCCTGCTCAGGCTGCAAAGCTGCGAAGCTCTGCTGCTGGGCCTTTCGGCGGCAGGACTGGGCATGCTGCTGGCGCGGCTGGCGGTGGCCCAGGTGCCTTCGGCCCTTTCGGTGATCGATCCCAGCCTCTCGCTGCACATCGAGCTGGGCCCGGCGACCTGGGCCTTCACCCTGGGATTGGCCGTTTTGGCAACGCTGGCGCTGGGAATCCTGCCCACCCTGCGGGCCGACCGCTTTCGCCTGGCCGAGAGCCTGCGCCGGGGCGACCAGCGCAGCGCCGCCGGCTCGCGCCTGCACCGGATTTCAGTTTCCTTGCAGATCGCCTTCAGCCTGATGGTGCTGATCACCGCGGGACTCTTTCTGCGAACCCTCCAGGAGGCCTCGGCCGCCGACCCCGGGTTCAGGACGCAAGGGGTGCTGCAAGTAGGCCTCAATCCATCGCTGGCGGGAGTGCGCGGCGAAGAGGCCACGCAACTCATCCAGCGCATCCGAGAGCAAACCGTGGCCAGCGGCCACTTTCGCAAGGCCACCTTGACCAACCGCGTGCCGCTGGGAATGGGCGCCCGCATCTTCTCCAACCCCGCGCCCCTGATCATAGAAGGCCATCTCCCCCCGGCACAGCGCCAGGACTGGCCCATCGAACACAGCATCGTCTCGGAGGACTATTTCTCAACCTTGTCCATTCCCATTCTGCGGGGCCGGTCCTTCCGCGACTCGGACGGACCCCAGAGCCAGGCGGTGGCGGTGGTCAGCGAGGCCTTCGCCCGGCGCTTCTGGCCGGGAGGCGACGCGCTGGGGCGCAGCCTGCGTCTCAACCGGGAAGGACAGGAGCAGCGGCGCATCACCATCGTCGGCATCGCCGCCGACAGCAAGGTGCGCTCGCTGGACGCCCCGCCCTCGCCTTACCTCTACCTGCCGCTCAGTCAGCACCCGCGCACACAGATGGCCCTGCTGGCCGCCACCCAGCGATCAGACGGCGAGACGCCGGCTCTCCTGGGCCAACTCGTGCAAGGGCTGGCGCCCGACCTGCCCTTGCGCCAGATCACGCCCCTTTCCCGCGAACTGGACAGGGCCCTTCTTCCCCAGCGCCTGGCGGCCGCGGTGGCAGGAGGACTGGGGCTGCTGGGACTGCTGCTGGTGGCCGTGGGACTCTACGGGACCGCTGCACAGTCGGTCACGGCACGCCGCCGCGAGCTCGCCATCCGCATCAGCCTGGGGGCTCGTCCTCGTGACGTCCTCTCCCTGATTCTGCGTCAGTCGCTGACCGCCGCGGTGGCGGGGCTGGTACTGGGACTGGCCGGAGCCTCAGCCCTTTCCCACGCCCTGCGCGGCTTCTGGACCGGACTCTCTCCCCTCGACCCCATCACCTTCTTGACCATCCCCGTGCTGCTGCTGATGGCGGCTCTGATCTCGACAATTTTGCCGGCCCTGGCCGTCAGCCGCTCGCCGGTCAGCCTCCACCGGGCCTGAGCGGGCATATGGCGCTGAAGAGCGGGCTATGCCCCGAAATGGATCCTTCTGGCGCCCTGATCGACCCTCGATCACTGGCCTGAGAGTTGCATCGAGGTAAGTAAGAAGGTGTGCCGCTGCGCTTTCGAGCAGGCTCTCTCAGCGTGAAAGGAGGTGCCGATGGCTTCTTCGCGGAAGCTGCAGCCTTCGACGATCCTGGACTGCCTGGAAGACCCGGCCGCCGTGCTGGGAGAGGATTACCGGATCCTGGCCGCCAACCATGCCTATCTGCGGACCTTCGGTGGGGGAGGCCCGGTGAAGGGGCGCTTCTGCTACGAGGTCTTCCACGGATACGCCGCGCCCTGTCCCCTCTCAGGAGAACCCTGCCCCCTGGCCGAGTGCCTGGAATCGGGCGAGAGCTGCCGGGTAGTGCACGTCCGCTACACGCCCCAGGGCCCGCATCGAGAGGACGTCATCACGCGTCCGCTGGTAGATGACGACGGTGTCGTGCGATCCTTCCTGGAGCGCATCCATCCGGTAGCGGATGCCGAGTTGGAAACCGGTGAAGAACGCCTGGTGGGAGGAGGTCCCGCCTTCGCCCGCCTTCTCGATCTGATCGAGAAGGTCGCGGGACGCAACATCGTCGTCCTTTTGGCGGGCGAGCCGGGAACGGGCAAGAAGCTTGTAGCCAAGACCATCCATCGCCTCGGTCCCCGCCATGACGGGCCTTTCGTGCCCGCCGACTGCTCCTCGCTGCCGCAGTCTCGGCTTGCAAGTCAGCTCTTCGGGCGCGAGCGGGGATCTCCCAGTTGGCTGACGGGCGAGCGTCGCGGGTGGATTGAAGCGGCTCACGGCGGCACCCTTTTTCTCGACGACGTCAGCGATATCGCGCCGCGGCTTCAAATCAAGCTGCTGCGACTGCTTGAAAGCGGGTGCTACTGGCGCATGGGCGGCTCAGACCGGCAGCGCAGCGACTTCCGCCTGATCTGCGCCACCCAAAGAGATCTGGGCGCGCTGGTGGACGAAGGAGCCTTTCGCAAGGACCTTTACTATCGCATCAGCGTCTTCCCCATCCGCCTTCCACCTCTCAGAGAGCGGCTGGAGGACATACCGCTGCTGGCCGATTGCATCGCCCGACGCCTGCAAGCGCCCGAGCCGCTGCAGCTTCATCCCCGCACGCTCGCGGCACTCAGGCGCTACGCCTTTCCGGGCAATGTGCGTGAACTGCTCAACATTCTGCAAAGGGCCTACCTGCTGGCCGAGGGCGGAATCATCCTCCCCGCACACCTCCCCGGCAAATGCCGGGAAGCCGAAGACGCCTCCCCTTCCCCGGCTCCAGCCCAGGTGGACGGACAGACCATCATGCCCCTGGCGGAGGCCGAGAAGCGCTACTTGAGGCGGGTCGCTGAACACTTCCCGGGAGACAACCGCGAGCTGGCCAAGCGCCTGGGAATCAGCGAGCGGACCCTCTACCGCAAACTCAGCAAGATTCGTCCGGGGAAGTCCTCGAGCGGAGAGAAGCCCAAGTCCGCCCCAAGAAAAGGAACGCGGGACGGTCATTAACGTCTGAAAACCATCCACCCCCTGAATCAGGACGATAGGTCGCCATCCGGCAAGGACTGCTCGCGGAGACAATCGAACATGAATGAGCGAAGAGCGCGCTACGGAACTTACTTTGTTGCAGCCTGGGTCTTGTCCTGGGCCTGCCTGCAAGCCGAGAACAATCACTGGCCGGGATGGCGGGGAGCGGACGGCAGCGGCATCTCCTCCGAAAGCGGCCTGACCCTGCAATGGGGGCCCGAAAACAACGTCCTCTGGAAGACGCCGATCGAGGGCAAGGGCCACTCCTCGCCCATCGTGTGGGGCCAGCGGATCTTCCTCACCACGGCCTTGCGGGGCGAAAAACTGGAAGATGCCAATCCCCCAAAGCACCTGCTCAACGGAGAAGAATTTGTCCATCCGCAGTGGGACGGAGCCGACCACGCCTGGACGCTGAAGCTTCTCTGTCTGGACCGTTCAAGCGGCAAGGTGTTGTGGGAAAAGACCGCCTACCAGGGACCCGTTTACGACTACATCCACGAAGCCGGCAGCTACGCTTCGCCCACCCCCGTCACCGACGGAGATTCGGTGTGGGCCTACTTCGGAGCGGAAGGGCTCTATGCCTATGATTTCCAGGGCAACCTCAGGTGGAAGACCGACCTTGGAACCATCGGCACGGTGGGCATGGGGGCCGGGACTTCTCCCGTCCTCTACAAGGACACGCTGCTGCTGGTGTGCGATCAGGAGTTCGACGGCAAGGATTCTTTCCTGGTGGCCGTGGACAAGCGCAGCGGGAAGGAACTGTGGCGGGTGGACCGCGACATCCGCGTGACCTGGGCCACGCCCCTGCTGGTAGAGAGCACTGCGGCGGGCGCTCAACTGGTGGTGTCGGGTTCCGAGCATGTCGTTTCCTACAACCCTGAGGACGGAAGCGAGCTGTGGCGCACCGAGGGCGTGGAGAGCAATGCCATTCCTTCGCCCGTCAGCGACGGCGAGCTGGTCTTCGTCTCGGCCGGGTCGGCCGCCAAGCGGGTGTTGGCCGTCCGCCTGGGGGAGGCCGGCGAGCAGACCGAGGAGGGCCAAGACCCCCGCGTCGCCTGGAAATACGACAAAGGGGCCGCCTACGTCCCCTCGCCCATCTACTACCAGGGCCTCTTCTACCTCATCAACGACCGGGGACAGATCACCGCCCTCGCCGCCGCCGATGGAGAGGTCGTCTATCAGGAACGCCTGCCCCAGGAAGGCCGCGTCGCCTCTTCACTGGTGGCCGCCGACGGCAAGATCCTCGCCACCACCATCGACGGGCGCACCCACGTCTTCACGGCCGGCCGGGATTTCGAGGTGGTTTCCAGCAATGAAATCGGCGAAGCGGTTTGGGCTTCCCTGGCCATCGCCGACGGCACCGTCTACATCCGCGGCGAAAACCACCTCTACGCCGTCAAGGCCCGCTGAAGTCGGGGAAGGCAGGTCCGCGCTGAGCCACTTCGTCCAGCGTCACGCCGCCCGATCTCCCTGGAACCCCGGGCTCATGGGGCGGGCTATTCTCCTTTGACGTACTTGTCGTACCAGTCGAGGTAGCGTTGCCAGCGGTCTTTGACGAAGGTGGGCAGGCGGATGCCGTGGTGCTGGCCGGGATAGACCACCAACTGGGTGGTGCGTCCCAGGCGCTTGAGGGCCTGGTAGAGCTGCTCGGAGTTGAGGATGGGCACGTTCCAGTCTTTTTCGCCGCCCATGATCAGGGTGGGCGTGGTGATCTCGGTGACCTTGTTGAAAGGCGAGATGCGCTCCCAGGCTTCACGGTCCTCCCAGGGCAAGCCCAGCTCCTTTTCCCACTGGAGCTGATAGTGGTCGTGGCCGTAGTTGGAGATGTAGAGCACCTCGCTGGCCCCCGTGATGGCGGCTTCGAAGCGGTCGGTCTGGGTGATGACGTAGTTGGTGAGAATGCCGCCGTAGGACCATCCGCCCACGCCCAGCCGCTCGGGATCGGCCCAGCCCTGCTCGATGGCGTAGTCGACGGCGGCCATCACGTCCTGGAAGTCCTTGTTGCCCCAGTCGCGCCAGATGGCGTAGGAGAAGTCCTGTCCATAGCCGGACGACCCGCGCGGATTGCATTGCACCACCAGGTATCCGTGGGCGGCGAAGAGCTGGGATTCGAAGCTGAATCCGAAGTCGTACTGGGCCACGGGGCCGCCGTGGATGCGCAGCAAGGTGGGGTAGCGCAGCGTTTCGTCGAATCCGATGGGAGGGTAAACGAAGCCTTCGATCTCGGTGCCGTCGGCGCTGTTGAAGGTGACGTTGCGGGGTTCGCTCAGTTGCAGCTTGTCGAGCAGTTCGGCGTTGGCCTGGGTGAGCTGGCGCGTCCCCTCGGCGTC
This sequence comes from Acidobacteriota bacterium, assembly GCA_035471785.1. NCBI lineage: Bacteria > Pseudomonadati > Acidobacteriota > Acidobacteriota bacterium. The sequence continues at coordinate 6,745 of DATIPQ010000142.1, read as the reverse complement.
GTGCAGGAAGACCTCGCCGGGCAGGGCCGGCTTGCTGATTATCATGGCCATGCGTCCCTGGCGGTTGATGTGCAGCGAACCCAGTTCGTGAGGGCCTTCCACGGGACGGCTCATCGCTCCAGTTTGCGGGTCGAATCTGGCCAGGTGCCATTCGGCACTGTCTTCGAGCTGGCAGTAGAGTCCCGAGCCGTCGGGCGCGAAGGTGGGATTGTAGCAGTTGCGGTCGAGCTCACGGGTGAGGATGCGCGGCTCGCCTCCCTCAACGGGGGCCACCGCCAGGTGGCCGGTAGCGTACCAGATGATGTCGGGTTCCAGGGTGGTGTTGTAGGCGATCCACTCGCCGTCGGGACTCCAGGAGGGAGAGCCGTCGGAACCGGGATTGTCGGTGATCCGCTTGAGGGTCTTGCCCTTGTCGGTGTTGTCGGCGGCCACGATCCAGATATCGCTGTTGGAGTTGCCGTCGGGTTCTTCGGTGCGGTTGGAGACGAAGGCCACCAGCTTGCCGTCGGGACTCCACGCGCCGCCTCCATCGTCGTAGTCGCCCGAGGTGATCTGGCGCAGTTCCTTGCTCTCCACCTCGAAGACGTAGTAGTGGCTGCGGCGCCGGTCCAGATAGCCGGCGTAGTCGCGCTTGAATTGCAGGCGGTCGATGACCCAGGGCTTGGGCTTGTCTTTGTCGGAGCCGCCGTTGCCGTCTTCGTCTTCGCCGTCATCACCGCCCTCGTCGTCGCTATCTTCGCCGTCCTCTTCGTCGTCCCCGTCTTTGTCTTCAGGGTCGCGGATGGAGAGCAGCAGGCGCTTGCCGTCGGGCGACCACTCGTGACTCCCCACGCCCTCCTTGACCTCGGTCAACTGCTGGGCTTCGCCTCCCATGCGGTTGAGCGTCCACACCTGGGTCTTGGCTTTTTCGCCTCGAGAGGCCAGGAAGGAGAGGTATTTGCCGTCCGGCGACCAGCGGGGCTGAGAAGCCGAATTGCCCTTGGCGGTCATGCGGATGGCCTCGCCTCCGCCATAGGGCATCATCCATATGGCGGTCTCCGACTTGTCTTTCTTGAGGTCGGTGGTGCGCACGGTATAGGCCACCCATTCGCCGTCAGGACTGATGCGGGGACTCCCCACGTCCTTGAGGTCGAAATAGTCGTCGATGGTGACGGGCCGCTTCTGGGCCGCAGCCGGGGCGACCAGCAAACACAGAAGTATGGAGGAGAGCACGTAGAAACGAAGATTGCGCATCATGACCGGCAATGTACTTCGCTCTCCCCTCCCGACGCAAGCCGCATTCGAACTTCGCACTCTTCGCACTTCCCCTGTCCTCTCAGCGCGAGCGCGCGGCGATTCGATACACTGGAAGAGCCATGAAGATAGCGGTCTTGGCCTCAGGGGGCGTGGACAGTTCGCTGGCCCTGCGGCTGCTCAAAGAGCAGGGACACGAGCTGACCGCCTTCTACTTGAAGATCTGGCTCGAGGACGAGGCGGCCTTCCTGGGAGACTGTCCCTGGCAGACCGACCTCGAATACCTGGGCGAGGTGTGCCGTCAACTGGACGTCCCTTTGCAGGTGCTTCCTTTGCAGCGCGAGTACCGCGGCAGCGTGGTGGAGTTCGCCATTTCAGAGCTGAAGGCCGGACGCACGCCTTCTCCCGACATCTTCTGCAACCGCTGGATCAAGTTCGGGCGCTTTTACGAGCTGATCGACGACAAGTTCGAGCGGGTGGCTTCCGGGCACTACGCCCAGATCGAGCGTTCCAACGGCGCCGGCGAGGGGGACGGGTTGGTGCGCCTGCTGCGGGCTCCCGACCCCGTCAAGGACCAGACCTATTTCCTTTCCCACCTCACTCAAGAGCAGCTCAGCAGGGCCCTCTTTCCCATCGGACACCTGCGCAAGAGTCAGGTGCGCGAGCTGGCCCGCCGTTACGGCCTCCCCAACCAGGGCCGGCGCGACAGCCAGGGCATCTGTTTTCTGGGCAAGATCAAGTACTGCGATTTCGTGCGCTTTCACCTGGGCGAGAAGGAAGGACCCATCGTCGATGCCGAGAGCGGGGAGGAACTGGGGCGCCACGCCGGCTACTGGTTTTACACCATCGGGCAGCGCCAGGGGCTGGGACTGGGAGGCGGTCCCTGGTACGTGGTGGGCAAGGATCCCCAGCGCAACGCCGTGATGGTTTCCCACGCCGAGGTCTACCAGCGCCGCTCGCGCCGCGACCTGGTCTTGGCGCGCCTCAACTGGATCGTCGGGCCTCCCCGGCGCGAGAAGCTGCGCATCAAGGTCCGCCACGGGCCCAAGCTGGTCGACTGCCGGGTGCGTCCGCTGGAGGGGGGGCGATGGAGCGTCCGCATGGCCCAGCAAGACCCCGGCATCGCTCCCGGACAATTCGGCATCCTCTACGACGGTCAGGAGTGTTTGGGCGGCGGCGTCATAGAAGGCTGATTCTCGAAAAGACATCCGATTTTCGAACCCGCAACGGGGCTTCGTCATCCTATACAGTAGGGCAGACGGTCGCCCATCGGGGTCTGCTCGAACGACCGGCCCTTTTTAGGAGAGACTTTCGACATGCATTCCCCCCTTCTCGCGTGTCGGCGCGTTGCTCCCTTAGCCGTCGTCGCAGCTTTGCTGTGGATTTCGGCCTGCGCGTCGATTCAAGCTCAGAACCAAGACCAGCGCCAGCAGACCCGGAGGGCCGAAAACGACGAAGTCATCCGCGTTGAGGTCAACCTGGTGCCCATCAGCGTCCAAGTGGTGGACAAGGAGGGGAACCCCGTGACCGGACTCGGACCCCAGGACTTCGAGATCCTCGAGAACGGCGTTCCCCAGCCGATCCACCACTTTTCTCCTCCTTCGAACACGGGCTTGGGCCGCTCGGCGGACTCGCCTCCGCAAGAGGTCCAGCCGGCGGAGGTGATAGAGGGCGCGACGGCGCCGGAACCGCCCAGCTCCGACCAGCTTTCCCTGGTGATCGTGCTGGGACGGGGCGACCATCTCTTCGGCGCTACCGAGGAATTGGCCAACTTCGTCCGCGGCCGGTTGGGTCCACAGGACCAGGTAGCGGTCGTTTCTTACAACCGCATCTCGCGCCTGCTCAGGAACAAGGGGCCCGTCCTCGAATTTCTCAACAGCTACTACGAGAAGGCTCGCGGGATCGAGGCAAAACTCGAAAACATGCAGCGGTCCGAATCCATGGCTCTGGCCTTGGCCCGCTACCAGTCCGTGTGCTCTTTGCCGCCCAACATTCAGGATGATGTCGACAAGCTGTTCACGGTGGAAGGACTGGGAACAACCCGCAGGATTCTCCCCGACATCGATCTGGCGGATGTTTTGCGGCAGGATGAAGAGCGTTTGCTCGACTACCTTAGACAGGCATGGCCGGAGCCTTACCTGGACGACGCGCCCGTCGGCGAGCTGCAACTGGTGGGCAACGAAACCTCTCCTGTTCCACGCAGCCCTTTGGATGCGGCTGAGAGAGATGCGTCAAGCGGACGCACTTTCAGAGCGACGGCGATCGAGCGCGGTACAGCCCGACTATCGATCTGCGGGCTCTCTGCCGCTATCGAGTACCTGCGCTACGTCAGCGGCGAGAAGATGATCCTCTTTCTGAATTCAGGCGGACTCGACATTCCGACCAACAAAGACGGAACTTTCATCCGCAGGGCTTCGGATGCCAACGTCCGACTCTTCTCCATTCAAACCGGAGGATTCGGTCAGAATTTCGACTTCTTCGACCTAACTTTGACCGGAGGCCTTTCAGCAGAAGAGCTGCTCGGCCCCGGCGGTCCCGCCAGGTTGCTGAAGGTTTTCGGCTCCCAGGTGGACGACATCAACTCGCTCAATACCCTGCATGAACTCTCCGACGGCACCGGAGGCAAGGCCTTCATCAGCGTCCGCCCTGAGAAAGCCCTGGAGAAGATCGGCGACCAGATCTCGGCAACCTACCTGTTGGGGTACATCCCCGCCGATGTTGAATTCGAGGGAGAATTCCGTAAGATCAGCGTCAAGGTCAAGGAGCGGGACCTGCAGTTGAAGCACCGAGCCGGTTACTATGCTTTTCCTCCCCCCAGCCCGGATGAACTCGATCACCAGTTGACTCGCAGGCGGACTCAGGCGGCGGCCCGCTATCCTGCGCCTATCACCGACATTCCTTTCGAGGTCGAAGCCCGCATCGAGGAGTCGTCTGATCTCATGAGCCGCGTGAGGGTGCGCCTTTACATCGTGCCTCAGGAAGTCGTCTACACGCTTGCTCAAGGCAAGCACCAGAGCGAACTGGCCATCGGCTATTTCTTCTTCGCTCCCTCTGACCCCGCCTCGAAGGACGGAGAGCAAAATATGTGGTCCCGCTGGGACAAGATCGACCTGGATCTCCGTCCCGAGGTCTACGCCAAGATCAGCCGCGAAGGCCTGGGCTTCGAGAAGCCCATCGAAGTCCCTGCGTCAGCCGATGATCTGACGCTGCGCGTGGTCGTCTACAATCCCTATCACGACCTGCTCGGCAGCAGTCCTCTGCTCAAGGTCGAGTGAGCCAATAGAGGAGTCAGCACAGCGGTCGCTTGAAACTCCGGTGGGGATCGCCGCAAGGATGCGCCTCCCACCCGCCGACCATCCTTTCCACACACCAACCGTACCGCCGGCTGTCGATCTTGCAGGAGGAGTCCGGGGGAGGGCCGCCCACCTTCCAGAAAGCAACCTGCCTCAAGGGGCCGGGGGTGGCACGCCTGGTGGGAGCCCGCGGCAATCAAAGCGCGGCGAATCTGTCCCTGGTCAGGGACAGAAGCGGAGGGCCCTGGCTTAGAACCGGCAGCACTAGCCTGGCTAGCCCAAGAAGGACCAGTAGAGGAAGTAGAGTCCCACCAACAGCCAGTGGAAGAGGATGGGCGGGACGATGCTCTCGGAGCGCTCGCGGGCCATTCCTGAGGCGATGCCGAAGATCACGGCGCCCAGCCCCAGCAGGACGGTGGACACCCATCCCGCCGGCAGGTATCCCTGGGGCCAGAAGTGGCCTTGGGCGTCCTCGACCGGCAGAAAAGGCAGGAAGGTGGCGGCCAGGTAGAGGATGGTGCTGGCCACGACCGAGATGGAAAGGAACCAGCGTCCGCCCCAGCGCTGCCCTTGCACCTCTTCGAACCAGAGTCCGTGGACCAGTCCGCGGAAGACGAATTCGGCGGCCAGCGGCAGTCCCAGCGCCAGCAGCAGGCGGAGGGGCCAGGCTTCGGGCAGAGCCGCCTCTCCCACTACGCCCTGAGGCACCCACACGCCGCCCAGCAGTCCGCCGGCCAAAGCCGCCGGAGCCAGCAGCAGCCAATCCCGTCCCAGCGGCATCTGGAATCCGTAGATGCGCGGGTATTGCTTGGCGAAAAGCAGCAGCAAGAGCATTCCCGAGAGCAGGAATCCCACCGTGAAGGTCTCGGGTCCCTGTCCCGTGAATTCGCCCGCCGCCCATGCGGTCAGCAGGGCGATGACGGGGGTGACCACCGAGATGAAGGCGGTGGAGAAGACCTGTCCCCAGGTGGGCTTATGGAAGGCTCTTAAAATGCCTTCGGCGATCTCGGCGGGGGAGAGGTCGGTTCCGGTGGCCCGCGGCGATCCGCCGATGTCGGCGGACCCTCCCCAGCGGTTGGCTTCGCCGTGTCCGGCGGCCGGATCGATGAGGTTCAACTGGGCGTAGACGCGGCGCAGGTTGACGGGCATGAAGAGGTCGACCAGGCGCAGCGTGTAGGTGCGCTCGTCCTTCTGCAGTACGATCAGGCCCAGGCGCTTTTCGTGCAACGCCGAGAGTTGCTTTTCAACGTCGTAGATTCCGGCGTCGGAGCGGCAGATGACGGCGATTTGGCTCTCGGTGATCTCCACCCGGGCGATCTCGTCGATGACCTCGAATCCGTCGAAGTGCCAGGGCTGGTAGACCAGTGCGTCGATGCGGCTGAGCATCTCTGCGGTGTACTCGGGAAAGCTGATTTCGCTCCAGCGTCCGGCCCGCTTGTACTCGGTCTCGTCCTTGATCAGCTCGCCCAGCCAGGCGCTCACCTGCTCGTGCAGGTCCTCGGAAAAGCAGACCAGCTCCTGCATTTCCAGCCCGTGGACGTCGATGATCCCCTCCAGCCGCAGCAGGGGCAGGATCTTCGCCCGCACGTCGACGGCGTCTTCGTCCACCAGGCGGCGATGGTTGAGAAGCACCCAGACGGCCAGGATGGTGTCGATGTCGGGCTCGTTGGCGTAGATGTTCCATTCGCGGTCGCGCAGGTTGAGTCCTTTGCGCAGCAGGATGTAGGCCTGTTCGCAGGTGGAAAGGGTAAAGGAGCGGACCACGCCTTCGTGGTGGTCGAGGTTGTAGACCTGCCGTTCGGTGTCGAGGAAGGGAGCGTCCTTGGCGGCGCCGTCCAGGTAGATGGTGCCGGGGGGCGATTTTCGGGCCGTGGCGGAGGAGACGCACATCCCCCTTTCCACGTGCACCACGATATTGGGAGCCTCCAGGCAACTGAGGGAGGCTTCCTCCTCGCTGCGCCGCACGACATAGCGGTCGGGCAGAGCGGCGTCGGGCGGAAGCGGCTGGGCCGATGATTCAGCCAGCGCCACCAGGGCCTGGCTGACTTTCTCAAAGTCCTTCCCCTTCTCAGTGCCGGCAGCCTCTCCAGCCTCGCTGGAAACCGCAGGGGTCTCCACCTTATCCGGCTGATTCCCGGCCATCCGCCGATCATACCAGGAACCCCGTCCAGTTGAGAAACGAATAATGGCCCTCCGCGGCTTCAACAAAGGAGGGCAAG
>DATIPQ010000141.1 GCA_035471785.1 Acidobacteriota bacterium | reverse complement strand
CCGCTTCCCAGACGCAAGCCGGCCAAGGAGGGCTGACGGGCCTGCGCGGTCAGTACGTCTCTGACTGCCGCACCCTTTACGACGGCATCTACGAACTGGAACAGGAATACTCGACCCGCGATCCCGGCATCAACTTCAGGGTCTGGACCGACGGTTTCAACCAGCCCTACCAGGAAGAGGAAATCCTGGAATACGTCGACGACACGGCCGGGCGCATCCTGCAACTGAGACCCCAGCGGGTGCTGGAAGTGGGAGCCGGCACGGGTCTGCTTCTTTTCCGCCTCGCCCCTCACTGCCAAAGCTACCACGCCACCGACGTTTCGCCCTCGGCGGCGGAGTATCTCAGACGACGCCTGAAAGCCCAGCGGCCTCCCCTGTCCGGAGTCAGCGTCGAGCAACGGGCCGCCCACGACTTTAAGGGGCTGGAGAAGCAGTCCTTCGACGCAATGGTTCTCAACTTGGTGGCCATGCACTTTCCGGATGCCGAATACTTGATCGGCTTTCTGGAAAAGGCCGTGGAACTGCTCGCTCCGGGCGGCTTTCTCTTCGCCGGAGGTCTACGCAGTCTGCCCCTGTTCGAGACCTTTCTAACGCGTATTCAATTGGAGTCGGCGCCGGCTTCCCTGAGCCGCCGGCGGCTGCGCGACCGGGTGCGCGAGAGGGCAGTGCAGGAAAAGGACTTGCTCATCGATCCGGCGCTTTTTTCGGCCTTCGGCCAATCCTCTCCTTACGTCGGTCATGTGGAGATACGGCCCTTGGGCGGCCGTAGCCACAATGACCTCAACCGCTATCTCTATGACGCGGTGCTTCACCTGTGCGAGCCGCCCCGCCTGGATGCGCCCTCTTGGAGGGATTGGAAGCAGGAAGGACTTGATCTGGCGGCTCTCCGCCGCCTCCTGATTGAGAAGGGGCCGCGCCGCCTGGCCTTTTTCAATGTCCCCAACGCGCGCCTGGCGAAGGATGTTCGGCTGCAGGAGTTGATGGCCCTCGCGGACGGTCCCCGAACGGCGGGAGAGTTACGCAAGGCTCTCCGCCGGGAGACCTTTGAGGAGGCGGTCGATCCAGCCCAGCTTTGGGATCTGGGGAAGGATGAAGATGTGCCCTATGACGTTCAACTCAGTTGGGCCAGCAACCCGTCCGACGGCAGTCTCGACCTGGTTCTTAGTCGAGGCCGGAAATCGTCTCCGCAATCCCTGTGGTTCCCGCCGCGAGGCGTGTTCTCTCCCAAGCCCTGGAACGATTATGTCAACAAGCCCCTGCAGGGAATGCGGAGCAAGCGCTTGGACAGGGAACTTCGCCGCTTTCTGGAAACGGCCTTGCCTGATTCGCATGTACCTTCCTTTTTCGTCTTTCTCGACAGCTTGCCGCGCAATCCCAACGGAAAGGTGGCCCGCGAGGCCCTAGCCAGGCCTCAAGGGACGGTTCTTGATGAGAGCTTTGAAAGCGATCCGCCTCAGGGCGAAACAGAAATCCGCATCGCGGGCATCTGGCGCGAACTGCTGCCGGTCGAGAAGGTGGGACGCCACACCGACTTCTTCCAATTGGGCGGACACTCGCTGCTGGCTACTCAGGTGGTCAACCGTCTCCGCTACAAGATGACCGTTGAAGTCGCACTGCTCGACTTCCTCAAGAACCCTACCATCGCCGCCTTGGCGGAGAAAGTCGAAGAAGCCCGCAAGTCGTCCTCGCTGGAGCAGGCGAAAGTCGCACAAGTCCTCAAAGAAGTCCGCGGCCTTTCGGAAGGCGAAGTCGAGGCCATGCTCTCCGAGGGGCGGACTAACTGAAAGGAAGAACATGACGATGCTCGGCATCGCAGCATAAGAAACCGCAACGACTCATCGGGATTGAGGAGGAGCAAATGGAATCAGTTGACAACAAGCGGGGAAGGACCCGCTCCCGCGGACAACGCGCGAAACACGCGATCACCTTGGAACGCTACAGCATCGATGATCTCCAAGACCTAATCGAAACACGCCCGCGGCTGGAACTGTCTGCCCAAGTCGCCGAGAAAATCGATTCCTGTTCCCGCTTTGTCGAGCGCAAAGCTCAAGAAGACGTGCACATCTACGGCACCAACACCGGATTCGGATCCCTGTGCGAGACGCGCGTCGAAGCTTCCGAGATGGAGCAGTTGCAACACAACCACATTCTCTCTCATGCCTGCGGAGTGGGCGAACCTGTTGCGGAGGATATTGCCCGCCTGACGCTGCTCAACAAGCTTTTGACCTTTCGAAGCGGCCATACTGGAATCGCCCTTTCCACCGTCAACCGGCTTCTCGATTTTTGGAACCAGGAAGCCATTCCGGTCATTCCCAAAAAAGGCAGCGTGGGGGCCAGCGGAGACCTGGCCCCCTTGGCCCACATGTCGCTTCCCCTCCTGGGACTGGGCCGCTTTCACCATCGGGGAGCAATCGTTGAAGCTGGACCGGTGCTGGAGGAGATGGGCTGGCCGCCGGTTCGGCTCAAGCCCAAGGAGGGATTGGCCCTGACCAACGGCGTTCAGTACATCAGCGCCATCGGCGCCCATAGCCTCAAGAGGCTGGACACGCTGATCAAGTGCGCCGACTTGATTCTGGCCATGACCATACAGGCCTTCAGTTGCTCACGTACCTTTTATCAAGCCATCTTGCATGAAACTTCCTGTCACCCGCAGCGCAGGGACGTGGCGGCCAACCTGAGGAAAGTTCTGGAAGGCAGCAACCATTTCGATCTTCCCAACTGCAACAAGTCAAGGCAAGACCCCTATTCCCTGAGATGCGCCCCTCAAGTGCACGGAGCGGTTCGCCAGGCCTTCGGTCACGCGATGGAGGTCATCGAGAACGAATGCAACGGGGTTTCCGACAACCCTCTCTTCTTTCCCGATCACGATGAGTTTCTATCGGGAGGGAATCTGCACGGGGAGTCGACGGCGATGACTCTCGACTACCTGGCCATCGCCGCCGCTGAGCTGGCAAGCATTTCGGAGAGGCGGACCTACCTGCTGCTCTCCGGCCAGCGCCAACTGCCTGACTTTCTGGTCAAGCATTCCGGATTGAATTCCGGTTTCATGGTGGCCCAGTACACGTCGGCCGCCCTGGTCAACGAGAACAAGGTCCTCTCGACGCCGGCCAGCGTCGACACCATCCCCACCTGCCAACTGCAGGAAGACCACGTCAGCATGGGGGGCACTTCGGCCTACAAGCTGCAGCAGATCATCGAAAACTTGGAAATCGTGCTGGCCATCGAGTTGATGACGGCGGCTCAGGCAATCGATTTCAATCGATCTCAGGGTTTGCGGCTCTCACCCGCGACCCAGGCGATTCACGACCGCTTCAGGAAACAGGTTGATTCTCTCGAGAACGACCGGGTTCTCAGTGACGACATCCGCACATCCACCGATTTTCTGCTTGCCAACGGGAAGTCCTGGACCAAGGAACTGTCGCTGGCCTGACGAGCCCGGCGGAGCGGACTGGAAAACGAAACTATGAAGGACGTCGCTCAAGATATCGCTTCTCTCAGCCCAGAGAAGAGAAAGCTGGTCGAAAAGTTGCTGCGCCAGCAGGGTGTGGACCCGGACTCCTCGGCCCTTCCCATCGCTGCTCGCGACGACGCCAGCGCCGCCGCGCCCTGCTCGTTCGCTCAGGAGAGGGTTTGGTTTCTCGACCAATTAGAGCCGGAGGGGGCTCATTTCAATCTCTTGAAGCCCAAACGGCTTCGCGGGGAACTCGATTTGGGAATTCTGCGGCAGAGCCTGGGCCGCGTCGTGCAGCGCCACGACATCCTGAGGACGGTATTCCGCCTGGAAAAGGACAGTCCCGTTCAGGTGGTGATCCCCTACCGCCGCTTTGATCTTCCCTGCGTGGACCTCTCGGGACTGGGGAAGCGGCAACGGCGGCGAGAGATGCGGAGGCAGGCGGACATCCTCCTGCATCAGCCCATGGCTTTGGCCCGGGGACCTCTCTTCAAGGCCCTCCTGCTGCGCCTTGAGGAAGATGACCACGTCCTGCTTGCGGTCATGCACCATCTCGTCTTCGATGGATGGTCGACCTCCGTCTTCTATCGGGATCTGGCCCACTTCTACGACTTTCTGTCAGGCAAGCGGCCAAGCCCGCCTCCACCCCTGGCCATTCAATATGCCGATTTCGCGGTTTGGCAGCGCCGACGAATGCTGAGGCAGAATCTAGGCAAGCAGCTCGACTATTGGAAAGAGCGGTTGAGCGGGGAGATTCCGCTCCTCGAGTTGCCAGCCGACCGGCGTCGACCCTCGCTTCAGTCCTTTCGAGGCGGCAGGGAACGGTTGCGTTTGACTCGGGATTTGACGGCCCAGCTCCTTTCCCTGAGCCGTCGTGAAGGGGTCACGCTCTATATGACCCTCTTGGCCGCCTTCAAGTTGCTCCTCTTGCGCTTCACGGGTGTGCGGGACATCGTGGTCGGTTCTCCCATCGCCAACCGCAACCGGGCCGAGATCGAACCTCTGATCGGGTTTTTTGTGAATACCCTGGCACTGCGCACCGATCTATCCGGGAATCCCAGTTTCCTGGACCTTCTCGACAGAGTCAGGGAGACAGCCCTGGAAGCTTACGCCCACCAGGATCTGCCCTTCGAAAAGCTGGTCGAGGAATTGGGTCCGCGACGGGATATGAGCCATCAGCCCTTTTTCCAGATCCTTTTCCACCTCCAGAACGCGCCCGAAGAGGATCGCCGCTTGGGCGGGCTGCGCATGAGCGACTTGCGGCTCATCGCTGCGGGCGTAATGTTCGACTTGGAGGTGACTCTGTGGGAGCGGGACGGCCGCATCGAGGGAGTTCTCGAATACGCCGCCGAGCTCTTCGACCAAAGCACCATACAGAGGTTCTGCCAGATTTACCTCCGCTTGTTGCAGGAGATCTGCGTCCGCCCCGAGCGCTGCCTGCAGGACTTTCCGCTGCTTGACCCGGAGGAGCGGGCCGTACTTCTTGGAGAAGGCTCGGCCGGCCATCTTCGCCCGGTCCCCGACCGCTTGATCCACACCCTATTCGAGGAACGCGCCGCCTCCCAACCCGACCAGGTGGCTCTCCGCTTCGGCGATGAGAGGATGAGTTTTGGCCAGCTCAATGAGCGGAGCAACCAGATCGCTCACGGTCTGGAGAGGATGCAATTGGACGGGAAAAGTCCCATCGCCCTTTTGCTCGAACGGGAACCCGATCAAGTCGTTTCGCTCCTCGCCGTTCTCAAAGCGGGACGGGCCTTTCTTTGTCTGGACGGCGATCATCCCAGGGGCAGGCTGAGGGAAATCCTGCAAGAAGCGGCTCCTTCCTGCCTGATCACCGATTCAAACTCTTGGGCCCAACATGCGAATCTTTTCCCGCAAGACGCAGGACAGCGCGTGGTCTTTAGCGATCTTTCCCCAGAGGAGGCACGTAACCAGGGGCCCGGCTGCGCCAGTTCTCGGCCGTTCGAATCCTGCCCGGACGACAATCCCGCTACTCCCATTCATCCTCGGGATAGGGCGTTCATCTGCTATACCTCGGGTTCAACGGGCAGCCCCAAGGGCATCGTTCAAACGCACCGCAACTTCTCCCAGTTTCTCGCCTGGTACGGACGGCAGTTTCAACTTGCCCCAGGCAAGAGGATGGCCCATTGGGCCTCCATCAGCTACGACGCCTCTTATGCCGAAATCCTGGGCGCCCTCTGTTTCGGGGCCACTCTGTGCATGACCTCCGGGGCCATCCGAAGAGATCCCTCGGCGCTGCTCAAGTGGGGGAGGGAAGAACGCCTGACCCACCTTCAACTCGTTCCCAGCTTCCTGCAGCAACTGCTGGCGGAGCTTGAAGTCCGCAACCGTCCCTCCAAATCTGACATCTGGCCCGAACTGGAGTTTCTGCTCTTGGCGGGGGAGGTCCTCCATCCCCTGACCGTCCACCGATGGCGCTCGCTTTGCCCCGACCGTCCCAGGCTCTTCAACCTCTATGGGCCGACCGAGTGTGTCTTGGCTACCTGCTACGAAGTCGCCGAAGCCGATCTGTCTCGGCCTTCGACCCCGCTTGGACGAGCTTTCGAGGGGCGTCACGTGCTGGTGCTGGACCACTCCATGGAGCCCTGCCCGCCCGGAGTTGTGGGCGAGATCCATATCCGCAGCCCCTATCTCTCCAGCGGATACCTCAGCCGGCCCGAGGAGACGCAGCAGGTATTCCTGCCCGATCTCCTCGATTCCGATCCTTCCATTGGGATTTACCGGTCGGGCGACCTGGGACGTTGGCTGGAAAACGGCATCCTCGAGTTTCGGGGCCGTCGCGACCAGCAGCTCAAGGTGCGGGGCGTGCGCATCGAACTGGAAGAGGTGGAAGCGGTTCTGGCCCGCCATCGGGACATCCGCGAATGCGCCGTCGTGCCTCGCTCTTCCGGCCAGGACGGGGTGAGCCTGGCGGCCTACCTCGTAGCCGAGGGCAGCTCTAAACCGGCGGCGGGGTCGTCCATGGACACCCGACTGAGGAGCTGCCTCCGCGAGTCCTTGCCCGAGCCCGCTATCCCCTCCTGGTTCCGTTTCCTGGAGTCGCTCCCCCGCACCCGCACCGGGAAGATCGACCGGGCGGCGTTGAGGCGTTTGGACCAACAATGGTCGGAGGAAGAACTGGAAGAACGACGCCGGTCGTCCCAGGATCCCGCCACGCCCGTCGAGGCTCAAATCGCCGACCTCTGGAAGGACTTCCTGCACGTAGATCAAGTGGGCCGCCACGACGACTTCTTCCAACTGGGAGGCCATTCGCTCTTGGCCACTCAAGTCGTCAACCGGCTGCGCTCCGTCTTTTCGGTCGATTTGCCGCTGCGGCGGTTCCTGGAAGCCAACACCGTGGCCGGACTTGCCGCCTGCCTGGAAGAAATCCGCAGGGACGCCGGGGAGGCGGCGGTCCCGGACTTGCCGCTGCGAGCCCGGAATGAGACGGACCCCAGTCCCGCCTCCTTTGCCCAGCAGCGCCTCTGGTTTCTCGATCAAGTGCAATCGGGCACGTCTCTCTACAACATCCCCGCTCCCCTCCGCCTGGACGGAGACCTGCAGGTCGGCGCCCTGAAACGCAGTCTCGGTGAAATCGTTCGCCGACACCAAGTCTTGCGTACGACCTTCGTCGAAGACAACAGGCGCCTGCTTCAAGTCGTGCAGCCCTTCAAGCCCCTTGACTTGCCGCTCATCGACTTGAGCGGCCTGCCTTCGGCAACAGGCCGCGCCGAGGCCCGGCGGGTGGCCGAGGCGGATGCCGAACGTCCCTTCAACATCGACCAGAGCCCCCTCTTGCGGAGTGCTCTCATCCGCCTGCAGGAGTCGCAACATATCCTCCTCTTGAACTGGCACCATATCGCCTTCGACGGCTGGTCGAGCGGTGTCTTCATGGAGGAGATGTGCCGGCTTTACGAAGCCTTCTCCTCAGGCCGGCCGTCGCCTCTCGCTCCGCTTCCCCTGCAATACGCGGACTTTGCCGCATGGCAGCGGGAATGGCTGCAAGGAGACGCCCTGCGGCGCCAAGTTGAATACTGGAAGAAGGAAGTGGGTGAAAGACCTTCAGGCCTGGACTTGCCGACCGATCGGCCGCGACCTCGCGTCCAAAGCTATCGGGGAGGCAAGAAGCTGTTTCGTCTCTCCAAGGACCTAAGCGCAGGCTTGAGGGCCTTGAGCCGCCAACAGAGCGCAACCCTCTTCATGACTCTTCTCGCTGCCTTCAAGGTGCTGCTGCACCGCTATGCGTCCCAGGATCAGATCCTGGTCTGCTCGCCGATCGCCAACCGCAACCGGGTCGAGATCGAAAAGCTGATCGGATACTTCGTCAATAACCTTATCTTGGGCGGGGACCTGTCCGAAAATCCCTCCTTCCAGGACTTTCTGCAACAAGTGCGGCAAAGAACGCTGGACGCTTACGATCACCAAGACCTTCCTTACGAGAAGTTGGTGGAAGAACTGCAGCCGGAGCGCGATCTCAGCCGTCAGCCCCTGGCCCAGGTCATGTTTCAACTCCAGAATGCTCCCCGAGCCCCGCGCAACCCTCGAGGTTTGCGGGTCGGTCTGATGGAGGTTGAGAGCGTCAAGACAGCCTTCGACCTCACTCTTTCAATGTGGGAAAGCGGCGGACGCCTGAATGGCGAGTTCGTCTACAGCAGCGATCTCTTTGAGGAGGAGACGGTCGAGGGCTGGGTGCGCCACTACCGGAGGCTGCTGGAGGGGATCGTAGCGGATCCGGCGCGACCGGTTTCGCGTTTGCCCCTTCTTGAAGAAAAGGAGCGGGAAGTTCTT
>DATIPQ010000140.1 GCA_035471785.1 Acidobacteriota bacterium | reverse complement strand
GGTAGCCGCCGTGCTGAGGCTTGAGGGGTCCATGTCCAGATCGCGGGCCAAGTCGTTCATCAGCACTTCGGGCGTGTGGCGGGCGAGGTAGGCGGCTACGGCCCTGGCTTCGGCGACGGGGCGTCTGATGGTGCGGGACGCCATCTCATCGAAGTCGATGCCCGTCACGTGGTAGACGGCTTCAGTGATGTCGAAGGATGTCGCGAGTGCGGGCAGCTTCTTCTCTGTCTCCTCCAGAATGAGCCGGACCACCTCATCGGTAACCTTGGCCACCCTCCAGTTGCCGAACGGCCACAGGGCCTCTATCGAGCAGCCTAGGGCTATCTGGATGCGCAGCAGCGATTCAGCCGTGAGGCGGTAGCGCCCGCGCTCCAGGCAGGAATAGGAACTGGTGGGAATGCCGCTGATTTCGGCTACATCGACAATGCGCATGCGGCGCTTCTTGCGCTCGTGACGGAGGAACCGGGTAATGAGTTCGTTCACGGGATCGCGGCTCATAGCAAGTCCTCCAGTTCCAGTTCGATGTCATGGGCCAGTTCGACTTCGGGCGCGTCCAGGTCGGCGCGGGCGGCAGTCGTAGCGAGGTGGTAGACGCTGGATAGTGAGCGGTTGAGTTCGCGGGCGATGTCGGCCATGGTGACCCAGCGGTTCGCGGCGGCCACGTGGCAGCAGGCGCGGCGCACCACCTCGTATTCGCGCAAGCGCCAGGGCGAGCGCAGGTCTGAAGGCTCCAGGCCGGTGAGTTGGGTGGCGGCCAGCACGATGTCACGGGCCGTCAGGACGCGGGGCAGGGCCTCGAAGTGTTGGCGCATGATCTGATGCAGGACGGCGTCTGAGAGGGGGATGGGCTCGCTAGGACGGATGGGCCAGACCGAGACGCCCAGCGCCAATTCGATGCGGGCCAGGGTCAGAGGCGTGAAGCGGCGTCCGTTTTCCAGGGCGTAGAGTTGGCCCCTGGTGACTCCCGAACGGCTGCATAGCGCGTCCTGGGTGTAGTCGGCCTCGATGCGGGCGCGGCGGGCGATGGTGCCCACCAGGGAATGGAATTCGGTTTGCAGCATGGAAGGCTCCAGAAATGAAAAAAGCCGGGGCACAGGCACCCCGGCAATAGCTCAAGGAACAGTAGAGGTGGGATGGTCGTTGGAGGGGTCTACTCGCCTTCCAGCCTCGCATTGATGCCTGTGAGGGCGCGGCTGAAGCGGATGTAGACGGATCGGGAGAGTTCGATGGCTTCATCGCCTTCCAGGCCCTGGCACTTCTTGAAACAGGTGTGGAAGGCGGAAGCGCAGTCCAGTAACTCGGACCACTCTTCAGCGGTCAGTTCAACAGGGGGACGGCTGGAGTTGGATACAATGGGGCTGGTCATGGTCGCTCCTTCGCGAGTGATCATGGCAAGGCCCTGCTCGGTGTTACAGCACCGGGTAGGGCCGCCTGTTGGCGGTTTCGGATGTCTCAGCGGGCTACGCTAGAGGAGCTTGGGAGGGAAAGCAAGCGAAAAATGGGGCGGGCGGGCCATCAACACACAAGTAGCCCAATGCCCCACCCCAAATTTTTTCTGCGAAAAAAATCGCGGAAACGGTTGACAGGGGGCGGCGGGGGTGTTAATTTATTCGCATCTTTGGATGGTTCGGCTTCGAGGCTCGGTTGTCCCCTGCAACGCTGGCTTCCCCTCGACCGGGCCTTGAAGAAGGAGCCGGGAACGGCGCGAGTCTTAACAACTAATGCGAGTTCCCGACCTGATCGACGTTCCCGGCTCCTTTTCCGAACCGTCTGAGGACACCCTTCATAACATCCCTTCACGTGCTTCCTACTGTGCCCGGCCCGCTCTCTTCGGAGCGGGCCTCTTTTATGGGTCGCCCGAATGGCTCGCCTCTTGCTGTGATGCGGGGGCAGTGTTCGTACGACTTCGCCCAGGAGAGCTTGCAGCGCCTTTACGATTTCTTGCAGGAACAAGTCCGGCAGCGTCCTGCTCCCTGGATCAGTTGGTCTTTTCTGCACCGCTGGCGCCGGCTCCAGGCGGCGCCCGAGGGCAAGCCCGACCCGCGGAAGCTGCTTGAGCGCCTGCGCGATGGAGCGGTCTTGAAGATGAACGAAAGCCGCATCGTGCCCAACGTCCGTCCCGATGGGACGGCCTGGGTCGACTGCCTGACGCTCAAGGCTTATCCCGAACCCGCCCAACTCAAAGGGCTTTTTCATCGTTTACAAGAGGGAGCCGGGCTGGCCGATCTGCTGCCCGACTCTGAGGAAAAACGGAAGAAAGTGGTGGCTTTGCTCACCCGCCTGCATGGGCTGGAGGCTCTCAGGCTGCAAGATCCTGGCTAGGTAGGTTAAAATCCATGTGCTTAAACGCCAATGAGTTTGAAAAAAATTGCCAATTGGTCCATAAGTCATTATAATTCAACGATTAACGGGCGGCACCAGTTGCCGCTCGCAATTTTGACAGATTGCTGAGAAACCTTTTTAAAGGGGGACCGATGTCGAGAATGACATCCAATCTGCGCTTCGCTCTGCGCGTACTTTTCAAGAACCCGGCTTTTACGGTCCTGGCCGTCTTTACCCTGGCTCTGGGAATCGCGGCCAATACGGCCACCTTCAGCCTGGTGAATACGATTCTGTTGCGTCCGCTGCCCTATGAGCAGCCCCGGCAACTGGTCTGGATCGACGCCACGTTGCCCCAGGAAGGCCGCGACCAGCTTAAGCTTTCCTACCTGGAATTTACCGACTGGAGCGAGCAGAACGGGGTCTTCAGCGACATGGCGGCTTTCGTCGACCAGCGACTCTACCTGGCGGGAGAGGGACGTCCTGAGCGCCTTTCCGGCGCCTCGGTGACGCCCAACCTGTTCGGCTTGCTGGGCGTAGGCGCCCTGGAGGGGCGAATCCTGACCGAGGTCGACGCCCAGCCGGGAGCGCAGGACGTGGCGCTCATCAGCCACTCCCTGTGGGAACGCCGCTTCGGCTCCGACCCGGCCGTGCTGGACCGTGAGCTCGACATCAACGACCGGCTTTACAGCGTGGTGGGCGTGATGCCTCCGCGCTTCAAGTTCCCCGAGTACGCCGACGTCTGGCTGCCGCTGGGCAGCGAGGCCCTGCAGCAACCGCGCACGGCTACCTACTACAACGTGGTGGCCCGCCTCAAGTCCGGCGTCACCTTGCAGCAGGCCCAGGCCGAGATGAACCGCGTGGCCGAGGGGCTGGCTCAAGCCTATCCCGAGAGCAACGAGGGCCGCGGGGCCTCGGTGGTTTCGCTGCGGGGACATTACGTGGGCGACACCGATACGGCGGCCATGGTTTTCCTGGGCGTGACGCTCTTCGTCCTGCTCATCGCCTGCGCCAACCTGGCCAACCTGCTCATCGCCCGCTCGGCCCGCCGCCGAAGGGAGATGGCGGTGCGTTCGGCGCTGGGCGCCGGACGCGGGCACCTGACGGGGCAACTGCTCACGGAGAGCGTCGTCCTGGCTTTGCTGGGAGCGATCCCGGGCGTCTTCCTGGGCGTGGTGGGGCTCGAATACCTCATCGCTTCGCTGCCCGTCGACCTGCCTTTCTGGGCCGATTTCAGCCTGGATTGGCGCGTCCTCACCTTTGTAGCCGGACTGGCGGTGGTCACCGGCATCGTGTTCGGATTGGCGCCCGTCCGCCGCGCCTGGTCGGCTCAGCTCAGCGATGCTTTGCGCGAGACCGGCGCCGCCGCCGGCGGAGGGCGCAAGCTTTCCAACGCGCTGGTGACCGCCGAAGTGGCCGTGGCCTTGACCTTGCTGGTAGGGGCCGGACTGATGGTGCAGGGATTCCTCTCATTGCAGGAGCGTCCCAGCGGGTTTGACTCCCAGGGCGTGCTTTCCGCCATCGTGGTGCCCTTCGGAGACGAATACGGCAGCGACCAGCGCCAGCTTGATCTGCAGGAGCGGGTGCTGCAGTCGGTTCAGTCGCTTTCCGTGGTCGAGCAGGCCGCCTCAAGCTACTCTACGCCCATGGCGGGGACGTCCTGGCAACGCTTTGAGGTGCAGGGTTTCCAGCCCAGGAGCGATCCCGCTCCCGCCGCCATCTATGAAGTGGTCAGCCCCGGGTTTTTCGAGACCCTTTCCATTCCCCTGCTGCGGGGACGCGCCTTCACTCGCCTTGACGGACCGGATGGGGCGCCGGTGGCCATTGTCAACCAGGAGATGGCCCAGCGCTTCTGGCCCCAGGAGAACCCGCTCGGCCAGCGCCTGCGCTTGGCCCGCGAGGACGGCCAGGCTCCCTGGATGCAGGTTGTCGGCGTGGTTTCCAACGTCCGCCAGGACGCGCTGGAGCGCTCGCCCCAGCCCGCCGTCTATCTGCCCAACGGGCAGCATCCAACGCGCACCTTCACTTTGCTGGCCCGCACCAGGGGCGATCCGCTGGCTTCAGCCGCGGCCCTGCGCCAGAGCGTCTGGACGGTGGACTCCGACTTGCCCATCGAAAGGCTCAAGCCCTTGGCTCAGGTCGAATCGGAGGCCCTCTGGCAGCCCCGCGTCTTTTCCTGGCTCTTCGGAGTCTTCGCCTTGCTGGCCTTGACCCTGTCGGTCGCCGGAATCTACGGCATCGTGTCCCACGCCGTCAGCCAGAGGACCCAGGAAATCGCCATCCGCATGTCCATGGGAGCCCGCGTGGGCGACATCTTCAAGGTCGTCCTCGGCAGGACGGCCGTCATGGTGCTGGTTGGACTGGCCTTGGGAATGGCAGGCGCCGCCCTGGTTGGCACAGCCTTGGCCGGAATGTTGCCGGGCATCGCCGGACTCGACCCGATCTTCCTGGCGGCGCTGGCCTTGGGATTCTTGGGCGTGGCTTTCGTGGCCAGCTTCATCCCGGCCCGCCGCGCCGTCCGCGTCGATCCGCTGACCGCCTTGCGCGCCGAATGACCTCCAGCTCTTTGGAAAGGAAAAAGCATGTCGCCAAGCGCTACCGCGGCCCCAAGCCAAGACCAGGTCGAAGAATGGATCGCGGCCAAGCTGGCCGAGATCATGGACATCGAGCCCGAGGAGGTGGAGCGCCAGCGTGACCTGACCGAATTCGGGCTCTCTTCCATCGAAGCCGTCATGCTTTCGGGCGACCTTGAAGAATGGCTGGAGCGGGAACTCCCCGACACTTTGGTGTGGGACCATCCCACCGTCCGCGCCATCGCCCAGTTCGTGGCCTCGGCAGAAGATGACTAGTGCTGCCGGTCATAAATCCTGAGCCAGGGGTCCTCCGTTTCTTGTCTTTTCTGAAAGGGACAGATTCGCCACCCCAG
>DATIPQ010000139.1 GCA_035471785.1 Acidobacteriota bacterium | reverse complement strand
GAGGACTGGGAGACGCCTTCCTTGGCCGGATTCTCGCCGTCGTTGCCGCGGTTATAGAAAGGCGTGGCGATGCCCTGGTTGTTGGGAGGAACCACGCATTCGCCCAGCATGGTCTCCTGCTGGGTGCGGTTGTCGACGCGGGTGACCGTGTAGCGTTGAGTCAGGTTCTGAGCCGCGTCGTCGACGTTCTCGACCACGCCCAGATAGCTTTGCAGAATGGTTGCCTGGTTCTTGAAGGAAGTCTGAAAGCGGAACTGGTAGGTGAGAGTGGCGCGTCCCGCCGCCAGATCGTCCCCTAAGGCGACGTGGATCTCGTAGAGCACGTTGTCATCGAAGTTGTACTTGTTGGGCCCGATGCCGGGCTCCTCGAAGGGATAGACCGCCAGGGCGGTGGTCAAGTACCGGTTGGAGGAATCGTCGCTGCGAAAAGCGTAGACATCGGTCGTGTTGGCGGCATCGTCCAGCGTGATAAGCGGCGCGTCCATGTGGCTTGAAGCCATCAAAGCGGCGCTGAAGGCTAAGGCCGTCAACACGGTTGGACAGAGCAGGGGAGTCTTGAGTCTCATTTATTCTCCTAGAGAAGTCGGTTTGACGAAGTCTGGTTGGTTAGGGTTTCCCAGGGCCGAATCGAGCAGTTCGATTTCCGAGGGCAAAAGGGTCTGACGCATTTCGTGGGCCTGCCGCAGCCAAGCAGCAGCGCGGCTGCTGTCGTGCCCGCCGAAGATCAGTCCGGCGTGGAGAAAGAGGCGTCCATCACGGGTGTTGAGGGAGAGGGCCTGGCGCATGGCGTCCCGCGCATCTTGACCTCGGCCGGCCCGGTGAAGAGCCCAGGCAAGAGCGTCATAGGTAAAGACGTCCTGCCGCGCTTCCAGCTCCTCGCGGGCCAGCCGGACGGCTTTTTCGGCCTCCCGCTGCCGGGTAGCCAGGAAAAGGGCAAGGGTGCGCGGATCGTCGGAAACACCGTTGCGCACAAGGGCTCGCTCCAGCTCGTCGGCTTCCAGCGCTTGGCCCTTGATTCGGAGAGCATCGGCCAGGGCCCAAGCGTACTCGGGAAGGGGATTGAGGGCGGCTGCGCGCTGCAGCATTTGCAGCGCCTTGCTTTCTTTGCCCTGAGCCAGCAGGACTCGTCCGCGCAGCAGCAACGCCGGTGCGTAGCCGGGACGCAGGGTCTCGGCACTGAGAGCGGAAGCCTGAGCGCCTTCCACCTGGCCTGCCTGCAGTTGATACCAGCCCAGCCGCACGAATGCCCAGGCCGCGGCCTCGGGAGAGCGCTCGCCGGCGGTGGCGGCGGCCGTCATCAGTTCCACCGCTCCCTCCAGGTCGCCCAACACCCAGCGGATGTGGGCCGCGCGGCTGTAAGCCTTGGGGCCCGGTTTGAGATCGGCCATGTGCTGATAGGCCTGGGCCGCTTCCTGAATTTTTCCCTGATCTTGCAGCACGTCGCCCAAGAGTCCGAAATCGTAGGAAGCGCCGCGCACCTCCACCAGGTCGCGGGCCAGCGCCTCAGCCTGTTGAAACTTGTGAAGGCTATGGAGCACATGGCCGCGCAGCAGCATGGCGGCGGGGAGCCGCCGAGATCCGACGGCTTCCTGCAAGCAGCGGGCACTGGCTTGGGCCAGGGTGTAGTAGCCCGGGTCATAGCCGGAGCGAGCCTTGGACACGAAGAGCCAACCCAGGCGCTCCAGGCCTTGCCAGGCCCGAGGCATCTCCGGCAGGGCTGCTTGCAGGTCCCGGATCTGACGGTCCAGATCATCCCCCCCGGCATGAGGGAGCAAAGCCATCCGGCAGTCCTGAGAATCGAAGTGAAAGGTGTTTGGAAGGGAAGTCGCCGCGCTCTCCCCACCGGTTTGGGAAAAGCTACCCACTTCCGTCAGGACGGCGCCGAGCAGAAGCAACCCGAAGGGGAAAAGCAGTTTCGAATGCGTCTGTTTCTTCATGATTTCGCGTACTAGGTTCGTGAGAAGGTGGCATTCGGATGCGTGGCGGGTAATTTTTAAAATCGCTTGATCGTCGTACAGGCGGATCTGCTATGCTTTGCCACTACTCAGGAGAAAAGGCGCAGGGGGCCGGTATCGGGGCCGGTCAGAGGCGAGGAACGATGGGCGGTATCCTGGCAAGAATCGCGCAAGGAGATACCTCCGCGGTGGAGGAATGCCTCGACCTCTACGGAGGTCTGGTGTGGAGCATCGCCCGCCGCTTTTCCTCCAGCAACGCTCAGGCCGAGGACGCCGTTCAGGAGATCTTCCTCCATCTCTGGCAGCGGGCAGCCCGCTTCGATCCCTCCAAGGCTTCCGAGAAAACCTTTATCGCCATGATCGCGCGCCGCCGCATGATCGACCTTCTCAGACGCACGGCCAACCGTCCTCGGGAACTTTCACTCGAGGTCCTGCGTGACAATCCCGGCAGCCGCGGGGACAGGCGCCTGGAGCGCAACCTGGAGGCCAAGCTGGCCAGCCGGGCTCTGGACGAGCTGTCCGACGCCGAGCGCCGCGCCATCATCATGAACGTTTGCTACGGCTACACTCACGTGGAGATTTCACAAGCCACCGGTACTCCGCTGGGGACCGTCAAGTCCTACATCTCGCGGGGCTTGAAGAAAGCCCGTGATTACCTGGCGCAAGGAAAGGAGGCGAGAAAGCGATGAGCATGAAGCGTCTTGAAGAGCTGCTCATTCTCAAGGCTTCGCAGCCTCTGACGGCCGAACAGCGCCGCCGGTTGGAGGAGTTGCTGCGGCAGGCTCCAGCCGGCTTCGATGAGGAAGAATTCGAGTATGCCGCTGCCGCCATCGAGACGGCCTATGGCCGGGAAGAGAAACTCCCTCAGGCCTTGCGGAACAAGATTGCCGCCGACGCCCGCCGCGTCATCGCGGCACCCGCCCGAGGCCCGGTGGACTCTGCCCAGGCGTCCTCGGGCGGTTGGTTCATGTGGGCCGGATGGCTGGCCGCCGCTGGGGTCCTGCTGGCCTTTCTCATCCTCTTCCAGGACCAGCTCCTGGATGACCAGTCAGCCCGCAACTGGGCCGAGCAGCGTCAGCAATTGCTGGAGGAAGCCGACGACGTGATGGTGGCCTCCTGGACGCCCACCGACGATCAGGCTTCACTGGCCGATGCCTCCGGAGACGTAGTGTGGAGCAACTCGCGTCAGCAAGGCTACATACGGATCTCCGGTCTGGTTGCCAACGAGGCTTCCCAGGCCCAGTACCAGTTCTGGATCTTCGACGGCTTGCGCGATGACCGCTTTCCGGTCAGTGGAGGAGTCTTCGACGTCCCCTCGCAGGAGGCCGAGATCGTCCTGCCCATCCGGGCCCAGTTGCGGATCTTCCAGCCCCAGATGTTCGCCGTCACCGTCGAGCAGCCCGGCGGCGTGGTGGTTTCCGACCGCTCCCGCATCGCCTTGCTGGCCCAGAGGCCGTAAGGCCATGCACCTGAAACGCACAAGCGTTGCACCTCATCTCAACTCTGTCAGTTGAAAGGGCAGGAAGTAGCGGCTAGACTTCGTCGCTGTACCAGAAAAAAACTTTGAGCGCCTTGAGGCGCTTTCAATACAGGAAGAGCAGGGAAGAGCCATGGCTGAGAAAGTCGTAATCATCGGATCGGGGCCCGCCGCATGGACGGCCGCCATCTACGCCGCACGGGCCGATCTGCAACCGCTGGTCTTCGAGGGAGCCCCCACCGAAGAAAACCGCCAGAAGGGGACCCTTCCGCTGGGTCAGTTAGCCCTCACCACCGAGGTTGAAAACTATCCCGGCTTTCCCTCCGGCAACCTTGAAGGCTACTTGGACGATTCCATCGAGAAGGAACGCCGCCAGTACATGGCCCCCCACGAAAAGAAAGGCGTCTCGGGTCCCGAGTTGATGGAGCTGATGCGCCAGCAGGCCGAGAACTTCGGCACCCGCGTCATCACCGACGACATTGTCAAGGCCGATCTCTCGCAGCGTCCTTTCAAGCTCACCAGCCTGGAAGGGGAGGAAGTGGAAGCCCAGGCCCTCATCCTGGCCACCGGCGCCCGCGCCAAGTACCTGGGGATGGAATCGGAAGAGCGCTTCAAGAACAACGGCGTATCGGCCTGCGCAGTTTGCGACGGGGCCTTGCCGCGTTTCCGCAATCATCCTCTGGTGGTGGTGGGCGGCGGCGATTCCGCCATGGAGGAGGCCACCTTTCTGGCCAAATTCGCGTCCAAGGTCTACATCGTTCACCGGCGCGACGAATTCAGGGCCAGCAAGATCATGGCCGAACGGGCCCTCGACCACCCCAAGATTGAGGTCAAATGGGATTCGGTGGTGGACGAAGTGCTGGGCAATGAAGAGGACGGCGTGCAGTCGGTGCGCATCCGCAGCACCACGCAAGAGGCGAAGACCGAAGAGCTGGAAGCTTCGGGCATGTTCCTGGCCATCGGCCACATGCCCAACACCACCTTCCTGGACGGCCAACTCGAGACCGACGAAGTCGGCTACGTGAAGTGGGTGCGCCCCTTTCGCACCGATACTTCGGTGGAAGGCGTTTTCGCCGCCGGTGACGTGGCCGACGATCACTACCGGCAAGCCGTGACCGCCGCCGGAACGGGCTGCATGGCGGCTCTGGACGCCGAACGCTGGCTGGCTTCTCAGGGGCTCATCTAAGCCCGACAAGAACGGATTCGTTACAATTGCCGAGCATAGCGATCCCTTTGGCTGGAGGTGCCTTGGCGTTCACCAATCTGCGAGAATACCTGGAAGAGATCGAGCGAAGGGGTCTGCTGCGGCGCGTTGAGGCGGCGGTCGACCCCTACCTGGAGATCGCCGAGATCCATCGCCGCGTGATCGCCGCCGGCGGGCCGGTGCTGCTTTTCGAGAACGTCAAGGACAGCGCCTTTGCGGTCGTCACCAACCTCTTCGGTTCGCAGGAGCGCATCGATCTGGCCTTCGGCGACAAGCCCAAGCGCTTCGTCGAATTGGCCGCCCGGGCGCCGGAAGAACTCATCCCTCCCAAGCCCTCGCTGCTTTGGAAGCATCGCGGACTGCTCAAACAGGCCCTCCACCTCGGCCTCAAACGGCGCTCTTCGGCGCCGGTCGCTGAATCGCTTCAAGACCCGCCCCAGCTCAGCCGTCTGCCCTTGCTCACGTCCTGGATCGAAGACGGAGGACCCTTTGTGACCCTGCCGCTGGTCTACAGCGAAGACCCTGACAGCGGGCAGCACAACCTGGGCATGTACCGCATGCAGCGCCACTCTGACTCCAGCGCCGGAGTCCACTGGCAGATCGGCAAGGGAGGGGGTTTTCACTACCACAAAGCCGAGCAGCGTGGAGATGCCCTACCTCTGACGCTTTTCATCGGCGGACCGCCTGCCCTCATCCTCTCGGCCATCGCCCCTCTGCCGGAGAACGTACCCGAACTGATCCTGGCCTCCCTGCTGCAAGGACGGCGCCTGCCGATGGCCTCATCCCCGCACGGCCACCCTCACCCCCTGGTGGCCGAGGCCGAGTTCGCCCTTCAGGGTTGGGTGCCGCCTTACGAGCGACTTCCCGAAGGTCCTTTCGGGGACCACTACGGATACTACTCGCTGCGCCACGACTATCCCGTCTTTCACATCGATAAGATCTACCATCGCCGCGACGCCGTTTATCCTGCCACCGTCGTGGGCAAGCCCCGTCAAGAGGACTTCTTCATCGGCGACTACCTGCAAGAACTGCTCTCGCCCCTTTTCCCGCTGGTGATGCCCGGGGTCATCGATCTGTGGAGCTACGGCGAGACCGGATATCACGCTCTCAGCGCCGCCGTCCTGCGTGAGCGCTACGGACGGGAAGCCATGGCATCGGCCTTCCGCATCCTGGGCGAAGGACAGCTCTCGCTGACCAAGTTCCTGCTGGCCCTGGACCGCCCTCTCGACTTGGCCGACTTCCCCTCAGTGCTCACCTACATTCTGGAAAGGGCCGACTTCAGCCGCGACCTCTACGTCTTCTCCAACCTTTCCATGGATACCCTCGACTACAGCGGACCCGAGGTCAACAAGGGCAGCAAGGGGATCCTCCTGGGACTGGGCGAGAAGCAGCGCCGGCTCCCGCCTCAATTCAACGGACAACTGCCTCAAGGTGTGGAGCGGGCCGACCTCTACACTCCGGGCTGCCTGGTCTTGCAGGGCCGTCCCTTCAAGGACGAGCCCCAACAGGCCCAGCGAATGACCGAGTGGCCTGAGTTCGAGGACTTCCCGCTGCTTATCCTGGTTGACGACAGCCGTAAGACCGTCTCCACCGGGCCCCGCTTCCTGTGGACGGTCTTCACCCGCTTCGAACCCGCCGGAGACATTTACTCGCGCCGCTTGACGGTGAAACGCCATCACCTGGGATACCAGGAGCCCATCTGCATCGACGCCCGCATCAAGCCTCACTACCCGGAGGAGCTCTTCTGCGATCCCAATACGGCCAAGATGGTGAGCCGGCGTTGGAAGGAGTATTTTCCGGAGGGCGGAGTGGAGATGGGAGACAGCGACGTAGCCAATCTGTAGCGAGCGACCTCATGCCGCCGAGAGCATCGGTCCTTCACTGCGGTCACTGAAATTTGACGCGTGTGTGAACCTGTTGGCCACCAGTGGCCCTGGACAAGATCTACTTCCAAGTGAGACGGTGCTGAGGGATTTGTGGGTTGGGTCTTGGGTGAGTTGGGTCTTGGGTGAGGTGGGTCTTGGGAGTTCGACCGCAGGTCGGAAGGAGGGCGGCTTGCTGACCCGCCCCCCTTCCTACAATACGTGATCCGTTCTATCTATATGGAAAGCTCGGGTTGGCTCCCGAGCAGCGGTGGAAATGCAAGGCGCCTCAGGGCTGAGGCGCCTTTTGCTTATCTATCGGTCATCTTGCCGACGTACCGTTTCACTCAAGGAGAAGGTAAAAGAAGCTCACTGCTTCTTGTCAAACTTCTTATCTATCAGAAGCCCGAAAAATCCAGCTTTTCAGGCGCTTTCACAGACCTTAGACGCCCCCCTTCCGCCAACGGTTTCAAATCCCTCCAGGTTTGTTGGCGCTTTCCTCCTCGGGCCCGCCGACGCATGTATAATGCTCGGTCTGATGCAACTGCTCGAAGACCTGCAATGGCGAGGACTGCTCTACGATCAAACCGAGGGCGTGGCGGACGCACTGCAAGCCGGCTCGATGACTGGCTATATCGGCTTCGACCCCTCGGCCCTCAGCCTGCACGTCGGCAATCTGCTGCCCATCATGGGACTGGCGCGGCTGCAGCGCCACGGACACGCCCCCATCGCTCTCGTCGGCGGAGCCACCGGCATGATCGGCGATCCCAGCGGCAAGACTCAGGAACGGCAACTGCTGACCGCCGACAGGGTGGAGGAGAACTGCCGCGCCATCCGGGCCCAGTTGGAACGCTTTCTTGATTTCGATGCAGGCCAGCTTTCGGCCCGCCTGGTCAATAACGGCGACTGGCTGGTAGGCATGGACCTGATGGACTTTCTTCGCGACGTGGGAAAGCACTTCACGGTCAATTCGATGCTGGCCAAGGAATCGGTCAAGGTTCGCCTGCAGGCGGAAGAAGGCATCTCCTACACAGAGTTCAGCTACATGCTCCTGCAAGCCTATGACTTCGTAGTGCTCAACGACCGCTACGGCTGTAACCTGCAGATGGGCGGAAGCGATCAGTGGGGCAACATCACCGCCGGTATCGAGCTGCTGCGGCGCATCCGCTCCAAGAAGGCGTACGGCGTGGTCTTTCCGCTCGTCACCAGCAGCTCCGGCGCCAAGTTCGGCAAGACCGAAGCGGGGGCGGTGTGGCTGGACGCGCAGATGACCTCGCCCTACCGCTTCTACCAGTTCTGGATCAACACCAACGACAGCGACGCCGTCCGCTACCTGAAGTACTTCACCTGGCTGGAGCAGGAGGAGATCGCCGCATTAGAGCAGGCGCTCGGGGAGGCGCCCGAGCAGCGGCAGGCGCAAAAGCGCCTGGCCCGCGAGATGACCCGCATGGTGCACGGTGAGACGGCTCTGGAAAAGGCTCTTAAGGCCTCCCAGGTCCTCTTCGGGGGCGAAGTCGAGGGACTCAGCGCAGATGACATCGAAGACATCTTCGCCGACGTCCCCTCCAGCCGCATCGCCGCCCGCCAGTTGGCCGACGGCGTGGGGCTCATGACGGCTCTGGCCGAATCAGGACTGACCGCCTCCAAGGGAGAGGCCAAGCGTCTGATCCAAGGCGGCGGAATCAGCGTCAACAACCGCAAGGTCAGCGACTTCCGGGCCGTCCTCGATCGCAACCAGGCCATCGCCGGCAGCTACATCGTCCTGCGCCGCGGCAGCAAGAACTACCATCTGCTCAAAGCGGTCGAGTAATCACACTGAGCCGGTTGCCGCTTGCCCGACCGGGAGACCAGCACATGCTTAAGAAGCGGTTCCTGTTTTTGGCACTTGTCACCTGCTGGCATACTGTCATCGCCGGCGAAATCCGGGGCTTCTGGGAGGACCTGCCGCCCATGCCCACTCCCCGCCAGGAGGTGGCGACGGCGCTTCTCGGGGGAGACATGTACGTGCTGGGCGGACTCACGGACACGATCCCCGGTACGGCTACCGTGGAGGTCTTCGACACGGCAGCCGGCCAATGGCGGGCTGCACCGCCTTTGCCGCGCGGCATTCATCACGGGTCCGCTGCCGTCCTGGACGGGAAGATCTATTCGGTGGGCGGCTT
This sequence comes from Acidobacteriota bacterium, assembly GCA_035471785.1. NCBI lineage: Bacteria > Pseudomonadati > Acidobacteriota > Acidobacteriota bacterium. Next base: position 48,728 of record DATIPQ010000139.1, on the reverse strand, counting down.
TGGGGCGGCAGTCCCCATCTTTGGCAACCCCATCGCCGACGTCTACGAGTTCGACCCTGATTTGGGCGCCTGGCAAGTGAGGGCTCCCTTGCCTTCGGTCCGCGGATCGCTCTTCACGGTGGCCCTGCAGGGCCGGCTCTACGCCATCGGCGGACGCGACACCGTCAACAGCCGCACCGACGTGACCGTCTATGACCCAGTCCAAAACCAGTGGAGCCAGGCGGCGCCCCTGCCGCTCGGGCTCGACCACCTGGCGGCGGCGGTCGTGGAGGGCAAGATCTACGTGGCCGGCGGACGCGTCACCCAGGGCGGATTCTTCCTGCGCAACGACCCTTCGGCCTTCGTCTACGACGCGCAGCTCGACCAGTGGAGTCCGCTGGCCGACCTGCCCACGCCCCGCTCGGGCCACGCCGCCGCCTCGGTGGCCGGATTCCTGCTGGTGGTGGGCGGCGAAGAACCGGGGCGAGTCTTCAACCAGAACGAGGCCTATGCGCCCGCCGAGGACCGTTGGATTTCCTTGCCCGACTTGCCCACCGCCCGCCACGGACTGGCCATCGCTTCGGTGGGCAACCGCATGTTCACGGCCGGCGGCGGAACCGTCGCCAACATCCAGCCCACCGGGCAAGCCGAGGTCTTCAACCTGCTTTCTTTCCTCACCTCGCTTCCCCAGATCGGCGTGGGGCCGGACATTACCTCACGGCTGGTCTTAGGAAACCCGGGCCGGCAGCCGCTGCATGTGGTCGCCGAATTCCATCGGGGAGAAGCCGGCGACGACTTCAGCCTTTCCTTGGACGGCCAAAGCGCCTCCCAACTGCAACTTGGGATAGCCGCCGAGGGACGGGTCACGCTGACCACTGATCCCGCCGCCCTTACGGGCAGCGCTGCCGCCACCCTCTTTTCCAACGCTCCGCTGCTGGGCAACGTGCTCTTTTCGGGTCCTCAAGGCTTTGCCGGAGTCGCCGTCACCGAGGGCGGACGCCGGCTCTTCGTCAATCTCTCCCGCGACACGGGAGAAGGCGCTGATTCGGGCGTGGCGCTTGCCGACCTTTCGGGTCAGTCCAACCTGATCACGCTCAGCCTTCTCGACTCCCAGGGTCAACTGCTTTCACAGCGCCCACTAGAGCTGGAGGGATTCGGACAAGCGGCCCGCCTCATCAGCGAGCTCTTTGAGGACGACGTCCCCGACCCGTTCAACGGCTCTTTGCGCATCGAGGGCCAGGGGCTGGTGGGAGCCGTGGCCATTCTCCTGCGTCCCGGCCAATTCGCCACCCTGCCGGTCAGCGTGGTGGAGTGAGCGGATGAAAGTTTGCCCTTTTTGCTCGCAGACGATGAGGGACGCCGCCAAGCAGTGTCCGCGCTGCGGCCGCTCCCAGATCTTCAATGAAGACGACCGTCCTGCGCTGGGTTGGGCGGGGTGTCTGCTTCTGATCGCCACCACGGCCTTCTCGGTGACCGCCCTGGCCCTGCTCTTGGGCGTCTTCCTGGGGTGGGTGCCCGGCGCTCTTGGCAGCAATTGGGGCGGAACGCTGGCCCTGCTGGTTCTGCTGGCCGTGGCCGGTCATTGGCTGAGGCGATACCTCGAGCGTTCTCAGGAAGAAGATGAATCCGCCGTCGGTCAGGCAAGGGACGACGAGCCCGGCGGTCCGCCTGCTAGCTAGAGATCAGCGCTGAAGATGACGTTTGCTTCGCCCCGTTCCTTGATCAGCTTCTTGACCTGCTTGACGATCAGATCGCGCCGGTGGGCCAAGGCTCGGATCTCGGGGTCGCGAAGCACGTCTGAGAAGGCCCGTTCAAGGGCCTTTCTGTCCAGCTTGAGCAGGTTTTCCCACACCTCTCGGTCGATGTACTGCACCTTGTCGGGATCGTGCAGGGACCTGAAGCGGCGGAAGCCCTGGGTGTGGTCGATAAGCCAGATATTCCAATCGGGGTCGATGAGCAGGTTGCCCTGATGGCGGTCGGTGTTGGCGATCAGGTTGTCGAAGAAGTGCATGGTCAGCATCTGGGCGATCCACAGCCATTCGTCGGGAGGCTCATTGCCCTGGGCTCTTCGCTCCTTGTCCATGGTGGCATTCTCGACCCAGGCCTGCATCGAACCCATCTTGCCGTCCACTTCGCGCAGCACGGTGGGCGGAACCACCTTCAGGCCCAGCATGCGGCTGAGGCGGAAGGCGGCCACCTCGAAAATGGCGTCGTCGCGGTGATTCTGCATCGCTCCCTCAAGACGGGGATCGGGGATCTGGCGGTCGGAAGCGACGTCACGAAAGGCGGCGTTCATTTGAACGCCGTCCTTCTCCAGCAGAACCTTGCGGGTCTTGTTGAGGCCCTCTGAGATCTGCTTCATTTTGACGATCTTAGCGGTTCGCAGGAATTCCAGCGCTTCCTCTTCGGTTTCAAAGGAAATCGGTGCGCCCGAGGGCGAAGTCCAGGTCAGAGGCTGGTCAAAGCGCAGGCCGGAGGGCCCTTCGGGTTCGGTGGCCCAAGCCGCGGCCATCGCGACGACGCAAACCAAACCCAGCAGGGTACCCAATAGCAGCTTCTTCATGCTTCTTCTCCCATACCTCCGAGAGGCACGCTCAATGCCAGTTGGCTTGCCCGCCGCGGTGCGGGCCTGCGCTAGGGCTGCCGGTCATAAATTCTGAGCCAGGGCCCTCCGTTCTTGTCCCTGACAGCGACAGCTTCGCCAGCCCAGGGTCAGCCCCGGCGAGCGCTGGCCAGACGGCGGCGCCACCCTGGGTTTCAGAGGGCAAAGGTCCGAACGCTGAAAGCGTGGATTAACGCCACAGGTGGCTCAAAACTCCTGACGCACTACGCTAGTACACTCAAACGCTTTGGTGAGTGACCCTAACCATTCGGCTAGGCCGCCCGAACGCTCTTCCTACGCACCCTAAGATACGCTCACAGCGGGCATTGTTTCACAAATAACTGGCAACCGTGGGCGATTTGCAGCCCATTGCTAGGGGACCGCTGTTGGAGACCAGGCTCATGGGCGCTTGCTGGCCGACTGGGCGGCTCTCAGCTCTTCTCGAAGGGTCTCTTCGTTGCCCACCAGGTAGGGCAACTGCTTTTCAATGAGGAGATCCATGAAGTCTGGCTTGCCCATGCTGAGAATATGCGGCCTTCCAGGAAAAGGCCGATGACCAACCACTGTTTGGCCGACTCGCCCAAGTCGTACCCTGGACCTAGAGAATCCTCGAGTGCGTCAGGCAGCTTCAACTCGCGCGTCACGCTCATGTGTCAAGTCTACCGCCTAACGCGCCGAAGGTCGCTGCCTACTTCTCCTGTTGGGCGCGGAGGGTGGAGCGGTGGAGGAGGTTTTTTAGGGTTTCGGGGGTGAGGGACTGGATGTCGTCCTGGTATTTCAGGACGGCGCCCAGGGTGTCCTGGACGACTTGCTCGTCGAGCTGTTCACGGTCGAGGGCGATGAGGGCGGAGGTCCAATCGAGGGTTTCGGCCACGCCGGGGGCTTTGAAGAGCTCCAGCGAGCGGAGTTCTTGAACCAGGGCGGTGACGTGGCGGGCCAGGTCTTCTTCGGCCTGGGGACGCTTAGCGCGCAAGATGGCCAGTTCGCGCTGGAAGGAAGGATAGTCGATCCAGTGATAGAGACAGCGCCGCTTGAGGGCGTCGTGGATCTCGCGGGTGCGGTTGGAGGTGAGGATGACTGCGGGCCGCTGCTCGGCATGGATGGTGCCCAGTTCAGGCACGGTGACCTGGAAGTCGGAGAGCAGTTCCAGCAAGAACGCCTCGAACTCCTCGTCGGCGCGGTCGAGCTCGTCGATCAGCAAGACCGGAGGGCGCCCTTCGGTGGACGCCTCCAGAGCCTGCAGCAAAGGACGCGTCAGCAGGAAGTCGCGGCTGTAGAGGCTGCGTTCGATGTCTTCGCGGCGGGCGCCCGATGCTTCCATCACGCGCAAGTGCAGCAACTGGCGGGCGTAGTCCCATTCGTAGAGGGCCGAAGCGGCGTCGAGTCCTTCGTAGCATTGCAGGCGGATGAGCGTCGTGTCGAGGATGCGCGCCAGCACCTTGGCGACTTCGGTCTTGCCGACGCCCGCCTCGCCTTCCAGGAAGAGAGGTTTTTCCAGCTTGAGGGAGAGGAAGATGGCGGTTTCCAGCCCGCGCTCGGCGATATAGTCGCAGCGCAGGAGCTGCTCGTGCATGGCCTCGATGGAGTCGGGTTTCACCGAATGCCCCTAGCTGTCCAAAGCGCTGCGGACGGCTCGTTTGAGGTAGACGCCGCACATGGCCCGTCGATAGTCGCGGGGTGCGTGCAGATCGTCCATGACGTCGTCGCCCAGATCGTCCATGAAGGCCTGAGCCGCAGCGTTGAGGGCCTGTTCGTCGAGGGAGGTTCCCTCCAGGGCCTGCTCAGCGGCCTGGGAGCGAGTGGCATTGGGGACGGCTCCGGTGACGGCGACGCGGGCCGAGGAGCACTGGCGGCCCTCCATCTCCAGCACCACGCAAACGCCCACCAGGGCGTAGCGGGAGGCGGGGTGAGCCAGTTTGGCGTAGGCGTTTTTCTTGCCCGCCAGGCTGGGGATTTCCACAGCGAAAAGCAACTCGCCCGCCTTGAGGTCGGTCTCGAAGAGGCCGAGAAAGAAGTCCTCGGCGGTCACCGAACGCCGGCCTCCAGGACCCAGCAGATGGATGGTGGCCTGGGAGGCCAGCACCACCGCCGGGGGGTCGGAGGCGGGGTCGGCGTGAGCCAGGTTTCCGCCCAGGGTTCCCCAGTTGCGCACCTGGGGGTCTCCGATGCGCGAAGCGGCCGAGGCCAGGGCCGGGCAGTGAGTGCGGACGTCCGCCGAGGAGGCGATGGAGGCGTGGGTGGCCAAAGCGCCGACGCGCAGGGAATCGCCGTCGGCGGCGATCTGGCGCAAGTCGTCCAGGCGTCCGATGTCGACCAGTTTGCCGGGTTGGGCCAGGCGAAGATTCATGGCCGGGATGAGGCTGTGCCCTCCCGCCAGTGGCTTGGCGTCCCCCGAGGCCAGCATTTGGAGTGCCTCCTCGATGGTTTCAGGGCGTTGGTACTCGATGGATGATGGCCGCATGCTCATTTCTTGGTTGCCTTGTGGTTAGGTTATCGCACCCTTTCAGGGTTGTTTTTGGTCTTTCTTAGAACCCAGGGTTACGCCCTTGCCGCGCTTCGCTTGCGGCGGGCTTCACCCTGGGCTAGCGAATCGCTCGCCTTCAGCGAGCCCGGATTTGTTGTTCAACATAGTAGCTGCCTGCCCTCCACAGCTTTGGGAGGGGCGAATCGCTCGCCTTGAGCGAGCCCGGATTTGTTGTTCAACATAGTTGCTGCCTGCCCTCCACAGCTCTGGCGGAGGAGGGGCGAATCGCTCGCCTTCGGGGATCTTTCGAACTTCGCATATCGCACTTCGCACTTGGCCTAGCTTCCTCCCGCCTGCTGAATGGCTTTCCATACGCGTGGGGGCGTCATGGGCATGTCGATTTGCTCGACGCCGAGCGGACGCAAGGCGTCGATGACGGCGTTGTAGACGGTCACGGTGCTGGCGATGGTTCCCGTCTCGCCCACGCCTTTGACGCCCAGCGGATGATGCGGCGAAGGCGTCTCGGTGTGGTCGAGTTCGAGCTGGGGAAACATGTCGGCCCGGGGAACCGTGTAGTCCATCATGGAGCCGGTCAAAAGCTGACCCTGCTCGTCGTAGAAGGCTCCCTCGAAAAGCGTCTGCCCGATCCCCTGAACCACGCCGCCGTGCACCTGCCCGGCCACGATGACCGGATTGATCTGTGGCCCGCAGTCGTCCACGGCGATGTAGCGCTTGAGTTCGATGTGCCCGGTCTCGGCCTCCACTTCCACCACGGCGATGTGGCATCCGAAGGGATAAACGAAGTTGGGCGGATCATAAAACTGGCTGGCTTCCAGGCCGGGATCCATGCCTTCGGGCAGATCCCAGGCCACGGTGGCCATCAGCGCCAGGTCCTGGATGGTCTTGTGCTCGTCGGGCGATCCCTTGACGAAGAACTTGCCGTCTTCGTAGACGATGTCGTCCTGGGCCGCTTCCAGAAGGTGGGCGGCCAAGGCTTTGCACTTTTCTTTGAGCTTGCGCGTCGCCAGTGCCAGGGCGGCGCCTGAAACCGGCGTGGTGCGGCTGCCGTAGGTGCCCCAGCCCATGGGGGTTCGGTCGGTGTCGCCGTGCACCACTTCGATATCTTCCACCGGGAAGCCCAATTCCTGCGACACGATCTGGGCAAAGGTGGTTTCTTCGCCCTGCCCGTGAGGATTGGAGCCGATCATCACCTGCACCTTGCCGGTGGCCGAAACGCGCACGATGCAGGACTCCCACAGTCCGCCTTGAAAGCCGGTGGCTCCAGCCACCTGACTGGGGCCGAGTCCGCAGATTTCGGCGTAGGTGGTGACTCCGATGCCGACAAGGCGGCCTTCTTGACGGGCCTCTTTTTGCATCTGGCGGAAGTCCTCATAGCCCGCCTTCTGCAAAGCCTTGTCGAGGGTGGCCTGGTAGTTGCCGCTGTCGTAGGTCAGTCCGGTGGCTACGTCGTAGCCGTCCTCAAAGGGCGGGATGAGGTTCTTGCGGCGCAGTTCCACGGGGTCCATGTCGAGTTGGGCGGCCAGCTTGTCGACCAGCCGTTCCACCAGAAAGATGGCCTCGGGACGCCCGGCGCCCCGGTAGGCGTCGGTGGGGGTGGCGGTGGTAAAGACGCCGATGGACTCGCAGCGGGCGTGCTCGAAGCGATAGACGTTGCTGTACATGAGGCCGTGAAGGATGGTGGGGACGCCGGGTCCGGCCGTGGACAGGTAGGCGCCCATGCCGGCGTAGACCTTGCCCCGGATGGCCACCATGGTGCCGTCCTTCTTGGCGGCCAGATCCACGTACTCGACGTGATCGCGTCCGTGGATGGTGGCCAGGTAGTTCTCGCTGCGGGTTTCCGTCCACTTGACGGGACGCCCCAGCTTGCGGGCCGCCCAAGCCACCAGGATCTCGTCGGCATAGACCGGAATCTTGCTGCCGAAGCCTCCTCCCACTTCTTCAGCCACTACCCGAAGCTTGTGATCGGGGATCTCCAGCACCAGCCCCATGGCGTGACGGTGGATATGGGGATTCTGGCTGCTGCACCACACCGTCATCTCTCCCGAAGCCTCGTTGTACTGGGCCATGGCGGCCCGCGGTTCCATGGCGGTGGGCAGCAGGCGCTGCTGCACGATGCGTTCTGAGACCACCACGTCGGCTTCCTGGAAGGCCTTTTCGATCTCCTCGTCGCCGCTGGACGCCACCCAGCGGAAAGCGATGTTGTTTCTGACTCCGCCGTGGACTCTGGGGGCGTCGTCCTGAGTGGCTTTTTCGGGGTCGATGATGGGTTGCAGGGGCTTGTACTCGACCTCCACCAGATCAGCCGCGTCCTCGGCCTGATAGCGGTTCTCGGCCAGCACCACGGCCACGGCGTCCCCCACGTAGCGGACTTTGCGGGTGGCCAGGGCGGGATGGTCGGGCGTCTTCAGGTCGGAATCGGGAACCAGCCAGGCACAGGGGACCGGCGCGCAATCGACGTCCTTGCCCGTGTAGACGGCCGCCACGCCGGGCGCCTTGCGGGCGGCCTCGACGTCGATATTCATGATGCGGGCGTGGGCGTGAGGCGAGCGCACGACGGCCATGTGAAGGGTGCCGGGCAGCACCATGTCGTCCGTGTAGAGGGCCTTGCCGGTAATGAGGCGGGGATCTTCGCGGCGCTTGATTCCCGAACCGAAGATGCGGGTGCTCATGAGTTTCCTCCCTTCCTCTGGCGGGCGGCTTCCTGGACCGCGGCCACGATGTTCTGGTAGCCGGTGCAGCGGCACAGGTTGCCTTCCAGTCCATGGCGGATTTCTCGCTCGCTGGGGTCGGGATGGTCCTTGAGAAAGGCCGCCGCCGCCATGATCATTCCAGGCGTGCAATAGCCGCATTGCAATCCATGCTTTTCCCAGAAGGCTTCCTGCATGGGATGCAGCGCGCCGTCCTGGGCCAGGCCTTCGATGGTAGTGATTTCGCGTCCCTCGGCCTGCACGGCCAAACAGGTGCAGGACTTGAGGGAGCGGCCCTCCATGTGGACGGTGCAGGCCCCGCATTGGCTGGTGTCGCAGCCGATGTTGGTGCCCGTCAGCCCCAATTCCTCGCGCAGGAAGTGGACCAGCAACATGCGGGGTTCGATGTCGCGCTGGTAGCGGGTGCCGTTAACGGTGAGGGAGACTTTCATGCCCCTTGTTCCTCTCTGTTTTCCAGTCATTCTTCTTTTTTCTTCTTCGAGAACATGTCCTTGACCACGTCCTTGGCCACGCCGGCTGCCATGCGGGTGGATGAAGCGCCTTTCACTTCGTCTTCCGAGCCGCCTCGGCTGCGGGCCTGAATGACCTGCTCGAGCGTTTCCAGGCTCTGACGGGTGATGGAACGTGCGGTGGTGTCGAGCAGGCGTTGTCCCACCCCTGCGATGCGTCCGCCCACATTGGCGTCCACACTGTATCCCAAGGTGGTCTTGCCTTCCTCTTCGGCGTCCTCCAGGGTGATATGTCCCTCGCCCTTGATGAATCCGCTGGGGCCCCGTCCGTCCACGCTCATGTCGTAGCTCTCGGGTTCGCTCAGGTTGCTGAGCTGAACCATGCCCTGGAACTTGCCTTGCACGGGTCCGACCTTGACGTTGAGGGCGCCCTTGTAGGTATCGTCCTCGGTTTTCTCCAGACGCTCGCAGCCGGGCATGATCTTGGCGATCACCTTGGGGTCGAGAAGCGCCTCCCAAACCGCCTGCCGGGGAGCGTCAAAAGTGTAGCTTCCTTTTAACTTCATCGCGTTTGATTTCCTTTCGCCAAACTAAGATAGCAGGGTTGAAGGAAATCCGCGATCAAGCGGAGGAGACAACTTGCTGCTCGCTCCCGGAGGGTCTCTCCTCAAGGGTGGGATTGGCGGGGAGGGAGAAGTAGATGGTGGCTCCTATGTTGAGCGCGCCCTTGGCCCAGACTTCGCCGCCGTGGCGGCCGATGATGCGCTTGACCAGGAAGAGTCCGGCGCCCACTCCCGGATAGTCGCTGCTCTTGTGGAGCCTCTGAAAGAGTCCGAAAAGGCGGTCGAGTTGCTCGATGTCGAAGCCGGCTCCGTTGTCGCGCACGTAATAGACGTAATTGCCGTCCTCGTTTTGCGAGCCCACCTCGACCTCGGGCGCCTCGGCCTTCTGGCTGAATTTGAAGGCGTTGGAAATCAGTTCCACGAAGACCCTGCGCAGTTGCCTCTGGTCGCCCCGCACGGGGAAGAGGGTGCGCATCGAAAAGCGCACCGACATGTCAGGATACTGGGCCGCCACTTCGCGGTGGGCCGAGGCGGCCAGAGCCGACATGTCCACCTGAGAAAACTTGAAGGGCTGCCGCTGCAGGCGTGCCGCCTGGTTGAGCTGAAACACGATGCTGCCGGCCTGACGGGCGGCCTCGCTGATGAGCTGCACGTAGCGGCGTCCGTCCGACCCCAGCTTCTTGGCGTGCTTGCCCAGCAGCGATCGGGAAAAGGAGGCCACCGCACCGATGGGTTCCTGCAGGCGGCGACCGGTAGCTTCGGCAAAGACCTCTACCTCGCCCGCGGCTTCCTGAAGCTGGGAACTGAGGGCTTTCACCTGGCGCTGCAGTTCCTCAGGCGAAGGGGCATCGCCGCGCACGTCGGGGTTGCGGGCCAGATCGACTGAGAAAGACGTCCAATGCGCAATGCGCCCTTCCTCGTCGCGCTGGCCCAGCAAGACCAGGCGGACGGGGATCTCCTGGCGGCGGCTGGTTAGAAAAGAAGTCTCGCCGCTCCACAAGCCGGCTGACTGCGCTTTCACCAGAGCTTCTTTGCGGAAGCGCCTATAGGCCCAGTCGGGCATCAGCTTTTCCAACCTCAAGTCCTCACTCTCCAGCGCTCCCACGCCCAGCACCTGGCGGCCCTGCTCATTGAGGAAGGTGAGGTGTCCGCCGGGTTCGAAAGAGAGCACGATTTCAGCCGTCGACTGGCGCAAGCGCTGAAGTTGCTGGAGGGCTTCCTGGGCCCGTCTCAGGTGCCGCGACTGATAAAGGGCCAGGCCCGTCTTGCCCAAGAAATCCAACTGATCTGGATCGAAAAGAAGCAGGCCCTTGGAGTGGACACAAAGCACTCCCATTCGTCCTTGCGGGCCGTCCAGAAGGACGCAGGCCGTGCTGGTCACCTTGCGCTCCTTCAGGAAGGAGGCCAGCTCGTCTTCGGCGTCATCGGACTGGATCTCGACCACCGCGGGGTTTTTGCAGTCCAGCATCTTCTTGGCCGCAGGCTGAGAAGCCGGGAAGCTGAGGCCGGCGAAGCGGTCCTTCCATCCGGTGTGGACGGAGACTCTCAAGCAGCGTCCCTCGCCGTCGCTTTCCAGAAGAAGGGAATAGTCGCAATGCAGCGAGTCGGCGGTGGCCTGGCAGGCCTCTTCGGCGAAGGTCTTCCAGTTGGCGGCGGTCAGCGCCCGTTGAAAAAGGCGTCCGATGCGCTGAGTCTGATTTCGGGCCATCTCGGCCTTCTCGGCCCGCGACTCCAGCCGCCGCAGCGAGGCCGACAGGCGATGAAGGTAGAATAGAAGCAAGAGGGGAGGCGAAAGAACCAGGAGGGCGGGGATCAGACCGCCCGGACGATACCAGGCTCCCGCCGCCAGGGCCGGCACAAAGAGCAGAGCGAAAGCGCAAAACACCCTCCAGGGACGTCCGTCCTCCGCCCAGCGGGCTTTCCTCCAGGCGATCAGGGCCACCAGCGCCTGCAAAATAGCCGCAATAATCCACAGTGCCGATTCCGTCATGACTTTGCTTACTTTACCCCAGTGACTTGGCCCTCGGGTAAAGAAATCACAGCAGGGCAGAGCCCGAATCGACGCCCGAGGACGGGCGCTCCTGGCGCAGCCGCGACCGCAGGGCCGTTCAGGCTGGCCGCGGGTCACGTGTACGAGATAGAATCCTGCCCAAGATGAAACATCCGCATGAAGGCTTGGAGGGCACGGGAAAAGGAATCCGTTTCCTTCTCGCGGCGGCCTGCTTCGTGGTGGTGGTGGCCGGACTCAAGCTGGCCGACACCATCATCACCACCTTCCTGCTCTCCCTTTTCCTGGCCATGCTGGCCATTCCGCCCATGCGCAAGCTGCAGGACAAGGGCGTGCCCGCCGGACTCGCCGTTCTCATCGTCTTCCTGGGACTGATGGCGATCTTCTCCCTGGTGGGCTTGCTGGTGGGGGAATCGCTCAACCAGTTCCTGCTGGCTCTGCCCACCTACAGGAACATCCTGGAGCAAAGAGTCTCCGAGTACGTGGGCCCCTTGCGCCAACTGATGGTGGAGCAGGGAATGATCCCCCACGATTTCGACCTGCTGAAGAGCTTTGAGTTTTCCTCGGTAGCCGGTCCGGCTCTGGAAGTGGTGCGTACCACCCTGAGCGGCCTGGCAGTGATCTTCTCCAACGTGGTCATCGTCCTGCTCACCACCGTCTTCATCCTCCTGGAAGCTACCGGCTTTCCCAAGAAGGCTGAAGTCGCCATGCTCCAGATGGGACTGCGCAGAGGCGCTTTGGACCGTTTCTCCAACATCACCAGGCAGGTGCGCGATTATCTCGTCATCAAGACGCTGGTCAGCATCGCCACCGGATTCCTGCTGGGCTTCTGGTGCTGGGCGTGGGGTGTCGATTTCGCCTTTCTTTGGGGACTGCTGGCCTTTTTGCTCAACTACATTCCCAACATCGGATCGATCATCGCCGCCATACCCCCGCTGGGACTGGCCCTGGTCGACGGCGGCGTAGGCACCGCTTTCGGCATCGTCACCGGCTACGTGGCCGTCAACATGCTCCTGGGCAACGTTCTCGAGCCGCGCCTGATGGGACAGCGGTTGGGCCTCTCCAGCCTGGTGGTGCTGCTGTCGCTGGTCTTCTGGGGATACGTGTGGGGAGGACTGGGCATGCTCCTGTCCGTCCCCCTGACCATGATCGTCAAGATCCTGGCCGAAAACAGCCCGGACTTCCGCTGGGTAGGCACCCTCCTGTCCTCGGCGGAATCCGTTCCCGAACCTGAAGACGGGCAGCTTTCCGGGTGAAATAACAAAAACCAATTGGCGTACGTGGGTATCTTATAGAGGTTGAGGTCTATATTTTATTATAATTTAGCTTGGAATCTTTCAGCCGTTCTTGATAAGATCCCACCAAATTCTTGGCCGCTGGGCGTGGACCGCGTCAGCTTGGTTTCGAGTTGGCGGGGGGTTCGCAAAAAGCAACTGGCGGTTTTGGGTGCGGTGGAGGGTTTCCGTGAGCAGACTAACCAATACATCCCTGGGTTTGCTGGTGCTGGTTTCGACCATCTCCGTGGTTGTGGGCCAGCCGACTTTCAACAAGACATTCAATCCCGACACCATCGGGCCGGGCACCAACAGCCGTCTGCGCTTCGAGATCGCCAACGACAGCGGTTCGCCGGTTGAGAACCTGGCCTTCACCGATATTCTTCCCGCCGGACTGACGATCACTGACCCGACGGTCGTCTCCAACACCTGCAACGGGACGCTCACGGCTCCAGACGGAGGCGACACGATTTCCCTGAGCGGCGGCACGGTGGCAGGCAGTGCGACCTGTGTCATCGAGGTGGACGTCACGGGCTCGACGGACGGCGTCTTCATGAACGTATCGGGCGACTTGACCTCGGACGCCGGCAACAGCGGCAACGCCACAGCCGATTTGACGGTCAGCTCCGACCGCCCCCTCTTCAGCAAGAGCTTCTCCCCGGCCCCCATCCCCTTCGGAGGGCGAAGCACCCTGACGCTCACCATCGAGAACACGACCGATAGCTTTTTCATCTCCTTGGCTTTCACCGATGACCTGCCGGCCGGGCTGGAAGTCGCTGACCCGGCTAATCTGACAAACACCTGCGGGGGCTCGCTGGCAGCCACGCCGGGCTCCACAACGATCTCCCTGATACTGGGCAGCCTCCCGGGTTCGAGCACCTGCACCATCGAGTTCGATGTGGTGGCAGGCGCGGCGGGCAGGCTGATCAACTCCACCAGCCCCCTGAGTGCCAATAACCAGATCAACCAACCTCGCCCCAGCGGTTTCGCCAACGCCGCTCTCGAGGTGACGCTCGACGCCGTCAACATCGTCAAGAATTTCACCGACGACCCCGTGGGTGCGGGCGGGACGGCTACTCTCGAGTTCACCATCGCCAACCGGGACCGCGACTTCGACGCCGTCAACGTTACTTTCAGCGATGACCTCGATGCGACGCTCTCGGGGTTGGAAGCCGTCGGACTGCCCGCCATGGACGTATGCGGAGTGGGGTCCATGCTGTCCGGAACCAGCACCATCAGCCTCACGGGAGGACTGATTCCAGCCGGAGAGTCCTGCACCTTCAGCGTTACCCTGCAGGTACCGCCAGGCGCGGCGTCCGGCGAGTATCCCAACACTACATCCAACCTGACGGGAGACCTGGGAGGCGGTTCTTTCTCCAGCGACGGCGCCATCGACAGCCTCTTCGTGACCAACGCTCCGGTTCTGACCAAGACTTTCCTGCCCGATACCGTGGGTGCCGGAGATACGACCACCATCGAGTTCACCATCACCAGCTCCCCTGATGCCTCGGCCTCAGACATTACCTTCATGGACAATCTGACCGCTTTCCTTTCAGGCGCCCAAGTCACTTCACTGCCTGCGGCCGGCTTCTGCGGAGGGGGGTCCCTTTTGCAGCTTGTCTCGATCATCGGAGAGGATTTCCTTCTCCTCTCCAACGGGTCTCTCGCGGCTGACGACTCCTGCACTTTTCAGGTCGATCTCTTGATTCCGGCGGGACAGGCAAGCGGTCCCTTCGTCAATACCACCACCAACATCATGGCCGAGACCCAGGTCGTGGATCAGCCTCCTATGAGCCAGGTCGGCAATGCAGCCAGCGCCACCCTCAACGTGGTCGCGGGCCCTCGGCTCAGCAAGTCTTTTACCGATGATCCGGTTTCGCCCGGCGACACCGTCACTCTGGAATTCACCCTGACCCACGATGAATTCGCCGCCAGCGACGCCGTCAATATCTCCTTCAGCGACGACTTGGGAGCGGCCCTGACGGGACTGGCAGCCGTCGGCCTGCCCATGAACGACGTCTGCGGGATGGGCTCTCAGATTGCTGGCACCGGAGTCCTGTCCTTTACCGGAGGAACGCTGGCGCCCGCTGCCTCCTGCACCTTCAGCGTCACGCTGCAGGTTCCCGCCGGGGCTTTGCCGGGCAGTTTTCTCAACACCACCTCGGACGTCACTGCCGACGTGGGAGGGGTGGCGACGATCTCTCCCTTCGCCAGCGACTCGCTGATCATCGGCGGGGTGGACTTTACCAAGACTTTTACCAACGACCCGACCATCCCCGGCGATACCGTCAACCTTGAATTTACCATCGCCAACAATACGGCGCTGGACGCCGCCAACATCTCTTTCCAGGACAACCTGAACGCGGTCATAACCGGATTGGCGGCGGAAGGCCCATTGCCCGCCAACCCTTGCGGCGCGGGCTCCACCATTGTGGGCACCACCAACCTCCAGCTTTCGGGGGGGGACCTGTTAGCCGGCACCTCCTGCACTTTCAGCGTGACCGTGCGGGTTCCGGGGGGCGCACCCGAAGGCGACTTCGGGAACACCACTACTCCTTTGACCCTCGACCTGGGAGGCAATCCCCTGGTCCTCGACACGGCACTCGATGTTCTCAGCGTTTCCTCGGAAATGCTGGATCTGACCAAGACCTTTACTGATGATCCGGTGGTTCCCGGCGGTACGGTCACCCTCGAGTTCATGCTCGCCAATCTGAATGCGGGCAGCGCCGCCAGCGGCATCACATTCACGGACAACCTTGGTGCCGCCTTGTCGGGACTGGCGGCTATCGGGCTGCCGGCCAACGATATCTGCGGCGCCGGTTCCACCATCAGCGGCACCAGCCTGTTGACCTTGACGGGCGGAAACCTTCCCGCCGGCGGATCCTGCACCTTCAGCGTCACCCTGCAGGTCCCGGCCGTCGCCAGCGGCACTACCGTCACCAATACCACCAGCACGGTGTCAGGGACCATCAACGATCTGCCGGTCACGGGTTCGGAGGCCTCCGACAACCTGATGATCAGCGTGCTCAACTTTTCCAAATCGTTCTCCGGTCCCTCGGTAGCGGGCGGAATGGTGACCCTCAGCTTCACCATCGAGAACGTCAGCACCGATACAACCGCTTCCGGATTGGCTTTTACCGACGACCTGAATGCGGTGTTGGCGGGTCTGGCCGCCGCAGGACTGCCCGCCAGCAACGTCTGCGGAGCCGGCTCGCAGATTTCGGGCGCCACTTTTCTCACTTTCAGCGGAGGAACTTTGGCGCCCATGGCGAGCTGCAACTTCGATATCGTCTTGCAAGTTCCAGCGGGAGCCTTCCCGGGTACCTTTCCCAACACCACCAGCGACCTTTTCCTCTCCGGCGTCGAGGCTGCGGACCCGGCCACGGACTCGCTTTCCGTCGAGCCGCCGCCCCTCTTCAGCAAGAGCTTCGCGCCCGATCCAATTGCGCTGGGAGGGGTGTCGACGCTGACTTTCGTCATCGACAACACGGCCAGCGCTTTGGCAGCCTCGGCGCTGGACTTCACCGACAACCTGCCGGCCGGGCTGGTGGTGGCTAGTCCTTCCAACGCCTCCACCACCTGCACGGGAGGCGCGCTGACGGCGGTTTCCGGGGCCGGCGTGATCAGCTACAGCGGCGGCACGGTAGCCGCCTCCTCCTCCTGCACGGTGCAAGCCGACGTCGCCAGTCAAGTGTCGGGCAGCTTCGTCAACACCTCGGGCGATCTCACTTCCTCCTCGGGAAACAGCGGCCCCGCCAGCGACAGCTTGCGGGTCAACCCGCCGCCGGCTTTCAGCAAGGCCTTCGCGCCGGACACCATTCCTCAGGACACGGTCTCGACCTTGACCTTCACCATCGACAACACGGCCAGCACCGTTGCCGCAACGGGGCTTGCTTTCACCGACAACCTGCCCGCGGCGGTCACTGTGGCCAACCCACCCAACGCCTCCACCACCTGTACCGGCGGTACTCTCACTGCGGCCTCGGGCGCCAACCAGGTCTCCTACAGCGGAGGCACGGTTGCAGCCTCGTCTTCCTGCACCATACAAGTCGATGTGAGCGGCAATTCCCAGGGCATGCACGTGAACACTACGGGCAACTTGACCTCGTCTTTGGGGAACAGCGGAACGGCTTCTGACACGCTCACCGTGAACGCACCCACCATCTTCACCAAGAGGTTTTCCACCGGCACGGTAGTGGTCGGGCAGGTCTTTACGCTGACCTTCACCATCGACAACTCCAGCAGCACGGTGGCCGCCACCGGCT
The DNA here is from genome assembly GCA_035471785.1 of Acidobacteriota bacterium. NCBI lineage: Bacteria > Pseudomonadati > Acidobacteriota > Acidobacteriota bacterium. The sequence continues at coordinate 32,395 of DATIPQ010000139.1, read as the reverse complement.
TGAACTTCGTCGACAACCTCCCCGCCGGCATGACGGTGGCCGATCCGGCCAATGCCTCCAACACCTGCACGGGCGGAACGCTGACCGCCAATCCGGGCGAATCTCAGATCTCCTACAGCGGCGGTTCGGTTGCAGCCATGTCCATCTGCGGCATCGAGGTGGACGTCGTGGCTTCATCGGCCGGAGACCTCACCAACACCACTGAAGAACTGTCGTCCTCGCTGGGCAACAGCGGGGCCGCCAGCGCCCAAGTCGAGGTCATCAGAGGACGGGATATGCAGGAGATACCGATACTGGGTACCTGGGGCTTGCTAGGACTTGCTGGCCTGCTCTTGGCGCTGGGATGGGGGCGGCTGGCGCGCCGCTAGCTGCGTTTCAGCTCAGTCGGCCGCGCTCTCCAAGGAGTGGGTCTGGTAGCGCAGCGAACGCAGCAGCCTGCGCGAGACGGTGCGGGTGGCGTAGCGGGCCTTCTTGGAACTCCAGTAGTTGGTAATGCGCACCGAGAAGGCGATGTTGGGGCGGGGAAGGGGCCCGACTCCGATGTAGTTGGTGTGGAAGGGCAGTCCCGGATTGCGGCCCGTTCCCGTCTTCATGGCCACAGGAAAGTCGTAGGGGGCGATGCCCTGGGCGGTGCCCTGCCGCGTCACCGCCTGCATGGCTCGTTGCAGCCGCGGAATCCAGATGGGATCGATGACCTGCAGGGCGGGTCCGCGCTGCAGCCGACGCCACGAGTAACCCAGGACTCCCGTTTCGGCCTTGATCAGTCCGGGAACCGGCATCTTGCCCTGGTTGGCGAAGATGGCCGCCATCAGCGCGCTGTGCAGGGGAGTGATGTCGGTCGCCTCGAGTCCTATGGAGAGGTTGCCCAATTGGGTCCCCTCGGGATCGGGGATGAGGATGCGGCCTAAGGGGAAGCCGTTAAGTTGCCCGGAATCGAAACCGAAGCGCCGGAACTCGGCCAGCAAAGCTTCGGCTCCAAGGATGTCGCCCAGCTTGGCGAAGGCGGTGTTGCAACTGAGTGCCAGCGCCCGTTCGATGCTGCGGACGCGTCCCGCGCCCACCGGGCACCAAACCACGCCGTCGGGGTAGCGTATGGTTCCGTTGCAGCGCATGCTGCGGACCTCGCCGTCGATGTCGACTCCGGCTCTCAAGGCGGCCGAAAGGGTGATCAGCTTGGCGATGGAGGCTGGCTCCCGACGCTGTTGGAAGGCAGGGGTGGTGCCCTTTTCCCGCCGCAACGTCCGCGAGTCGGAAACCGCCGCCAGAATGTCGCCGCTGGGCGGATCAAGCAGCACCACGCTGCCGCGGCGACCGCGCAAGGAGGCCAGAGAGATGCGGCTCAGCTCCAAATCGAGGGTCAGGCGCAGCCCTCCGGCCTGGCCATGCCGGCGCAGCCTCTCGGCCAGTTGGCGGGGCAGCCAGGACGGGTCGATGCCCTCCAGCAGTTGCAACTGACCGTCGGCGTCGAGATAGCCGATGAGGGTGTCGTTGCGGTCGCGGATCAGGGTGCGGGCTCCCCGGGCCAGCAGTTGCAGCGATCGGCTCACGCGGCCCGCCATCGGGTGTCCCCTCCAGTCCGCTGAAAGCCGCCGTAAACGGGCCTCGGCTTGGTCATGACGGCCCAATTCCAGCAGCGCCGCCGCCCCGTAGAGGGAGGTTTCGACCGAGGGCTCCTCAACGCGATCCAAGAGTCGGGTCAAACGCAGCAGCGCCTGGTGGCGCCCTTTCTCCAGGTTCTGTTGCAGCAGGACTCGCCAGGGGATGCCCTGCAAGGCCAGGGGCGGGGAGGGTTGGGGCTCGGGCTGGTCGGGGTCGAGGGCTTGAGCCACGAGGCGCAAGGCGTGAGCGCGCCGGCCCGGTACCTCACGCACGATTTCGGCGGCCTCGGAAATACGGCCTTCTTGCAAGAGGCGTTCGGCCTGAGCCCGCTTCTGCTGCTGGCGCCGACCCTCTATGGCGGCCCATGCTCCCATCAGGAGAATCAAAGGCAGCACCCAAAGGATGAGTCTTCCCGATGTCACCAGCCGCACCAGCTTGTTGTGGATTCGAATGCCCCTGTCCCCCATCGGCGTGAGAGCATATCCTTTTTCACCGACAATGGCGACCCCCTGGTGTGGAAATCGGCATCATTTTATGTCTTATCTCACCAAACCATCACCTCTGGGCTTGTCGGCGCCGTGGGCCGGAGCCTTTGTCAAGTTGCCAAGAACACCACTCAAAAACTCGTAGTACAATCCTCTCCATGTGGGAGTCCGGCTATTGGATCAAAAGCAGAATAGGTGCTCTTCTCACCCTGGTTCTTCTCTCTCAGACCACGCCGGCCCTCGGCCAGGAGGACGCAGAGGAGACATCCGAGCGATGGGAATCGGGTCGGGTGGAGCGGATGGAGGGGTTGGCCAGGCTGTGGGGAGCGGTATGGCTTTTCCACCCCAAAACCGCCCAGGCCGGGTTGGATTGGGACCAAGCCTTGCTGGAGACGGTTCCCCAGGTGGAAGGGGCTGCCACTAAAGAGGAGTATCGGGCCGCCTTGCAGAAGATGTTGGACCACTTGGCCGACGCCGACACCCGCGTGAGTGGGGGCGAGTCCCGAGAAGACGGCTTTGGGGAAGCCCCTGAGGATGCTTTGCGCCAGCCTTACCTCAGCGTGCTTGAAGACGGCACCGCGGTGGTCAGGTCCACAGCTTACGGAAGGATGTCCTCTGCCAGCGGAGGAGAATTGCTCGAGGCCGAGCTGGTGCGGGCCATCGAGTCTCAACTTGTAGTCGTGGATCTGCGCCGCCAGGGCCCCGACCTGGGGGGAGGATGGCGCCTGGGCACGCATCTGGCCTCGGTGGCGCCTCTGCTGGTCGACGAGCCCTTCGTCCTCACCACCGCCCGACGGCGCAGGCATTCGGGTTTCATGGCCGAAGGTCAGGCCTCGTCCTCCTTCTATTCGGGTTTCGTGCAGGCGCAGCCCCAGCGCATTCAACCGTCGAGCAGGCCGGCGGAGGATCCCGGGCAGGTCCCGCTCGGGGACGGGCAACCGGAGCGCAAAGGCACCCTGGTCTTCTTCGTCAATGAGGGCACGCCCAGCGGGGTGATTCCTGTCTTGGGAGGTTTGAGAGCGGTGGGGAGAGCCCGCATCGTCTATCAGGGTTCAGCCAGGCGCCTGGGACTGCAGGGCGGATCGGGATACACCCTCGATCTTCCTCATGGCCTATCCGCGTCCATACGCCTCAATCAGTGGCTGCACGCAGACGGAAGCGTCGGCTTCCAGCCTGACCTCATCATCGGCGCCCTGGAGGCAAGAGACCTGGAGGCCCTCTCCCGCATCGCCCGCCAGGTCGTGTCGCAGACTCCTCAGCGCAGAGTCCTGCAAGAGTCGGACCGGCAGGCCCTGATCGCCTCCCGGCCCGGGGCCGCCTCCCCAGAGGACGAGCTCTATCCCTCGCTGCAACAGCGCTTGCTGGGACTCTTCCGCTACTGGAACGCCTTTCACTACTTCTCGCCCTATAAGGGCCTCCTGGACGAGTCGTGGGATAGCCTGCTGGGCGAATTCATCGTCCGTTTTGGCGATGCCTCCGATGCCATCGAGTATCACCTGGCTGCGGCTCAACTGGCGGCCCGCACCCAGGACTCGCTGAGCTTCCTCAGCAGTCCGGTGCTGACCGAGTTCTTCGGCCCGGCGGTTCCGGGATTCGTAATCAAAGGCGTGCAAGGACAGGCCGCGGTTTTCGAGATCCTCAAGCCGGAGGAGACGGGAGACCTCGAGGTGGGTGACGTGATCGTCGAAGTGGACGGCATCCCGGTGGAACAGCGGGTGGAAAAGCTGCTGCCCTATTTGCCGGCCTCGACCCCGCAGGCCGCCCGGCTGAAAGCGTTCTCCAACCTGTTGGGCGGACCCGAAGCTTCCATCGCCCGGCTCAAAGTCGCCAAGGACGACGGCAGCCTGCAAGAGCTCACGCTGCCGCGCAGCATGGGACGCCGCCGCCTGGCCCGCACGCGTCCCGACTACGAGGTGCTTGAAGAGGGATTCGGTTATGTCGACTTGGACCGCCTGTCGGCCGGGGAAGCGCCCCTGGCCTACCAGGCCGTGAGAGAGACTCCGGCCATTGTTTTCGACATGCGGGGATTTCCTCGGGGAGGAGTTTGGCCGTTGACCGGGCTGATGGGGCGCCGACAAGCCGCGGCCGGGCTGCTGAGGCGCTTGGAGCCCATGAGTCCCGACCCGGACGTCCGCCGGATTGCCGAGACTGTGCTGCGCACGGCGCGACCACGGGGCACTCCTTACTCGGGACGTTTGGTGGTGCTGATCAACGAAGAAACCATCAGCCAGGCCGAGCAGGCTTGCCTGTTCTTGGAGGCGGTGGGCCGGGTCACCTACGTGGGTTCGGCCAGCAACGGGGCTGTGGGAGAAATCGCCTCCATCAGCCTGCCAGGCGGAATCAGGGCCTTTCTGACCGTCGAAAGCTTGAGCCGCCCCGACGGCACGACCTTGCAGCGCCGCGGACTGCAGCCGCACGTGCAGGCCGCTGCCACACTCGAGGGCATTCGCCAGGGACGTGACGAAGTGCTGGAAGCAGCCGTCCAGCACCTGCTTGAGAAGCTTTCACCCGGGGATTAGTCGAGCTCGGCCAGAGCCAGCAGGACGGCGCCTTCTTCGGGAGAACGCAGGGCTTGCTGGAAGCGGGCCTGGGGAAGGCGTCGCGGAAGCAGATCGAGGAACTCCTTGCGGAGCATGTCCGCGGACTGCCAGGCGCCTCCCGAAGCGCTTATCAGCAACGGCTCGGAATCGTCGAGGTGCAATTGCCTGCTCACCGCCGCAACGGAGTCGATCAGTTCGCTCGCCGCCTCCCTCAGCAACCGCCTCGACACCTGGTCGCCTTCCTCGGCTGCTTCCAGCACCAGCGGGAAGAGGGAGGCGATGCGGTCGGGAGTGACGCGCTCTCCGTAGAGGACGGGGATGAGGTCTTGCAGGCTGTCCAGGTAGAGTTCGCGGCGGATTTTTTGCCTCAGCGAGGTGGAGGGGCCGCGTCCGTCCGCCGATTTGAGCGCCGCCGCCAGTCCGCGCCTGGCGATGTCGTATCCGCTGCCCTCGTCGCCCAGCAGATGGCCCCAGCCGCCGGCGCGGGCCCGTCCTCCCCGTCCGTCCATCCCCATGGCGATGGAGCCGGTGCCGCAGATGACGATGATGCCCGGGCGGTTCTCGGTAGCTCCGGCCAATGCAACGCGGGCGTCGTCTTCCAGAATCAGGCGGGCCTTGCGGGCCAACTCGGCGAAGGCCCGCGAAAAGAGTTCCCGGTCGAGTGGACGGGCCACGCCGGCCAGTCCGGCGCACACCACTTCCACGTCCTCCACCCTGCGTCCTGCCGCCAGCAGGGCCGAGGCCAGCGCGTCCCGTACCGAGACCTTGGCGGCGTAGAGTCCGCACTTGTGGTAGTTGGAAGGCCCGCCGCGTCCCCTTCCCAGGATAGCCCCGTTCAAATCCGCCACCAGGCAAACGGTGCGGCTGGCTCCTCCGTCAATTCCCACCACAACCCTCCTGGAGGACAAGCTCATCCTCCTAAAATACCTCACGTCTCCGCCACACCGGATCGCTATAATCACGCCTCATGGCATTTACCGGACTCGATTACCTGGTGCTTTTCGCCTACTTGGCCGCCAGCGCCGGACTGGGGCTCTACGTGGGACGGGGTCAAAAGGACCTGGACGATTACTTTCTGGGCGGCGGACGCATGCCCTGGTGGGCGATTTCCTTTTCCATCGTGGCTACCGAAACCAGCACCCTGACCTTCATCGGAGCGCCGGCCATATCGTATTCCGGAAACCTCACCTTTCTGCAGGTGGCCATGGGGTATTGCATCGGCAAGATACTGGTCGCCGCCGTGCTTATGCCGGGCTATCTGCGAGGGCGCATCCAGACCGCCTACGAGCTGCTCAACCAGCGCTTCGGGGGAAGGGTGCGCTCGGCCTCGGCCCTCATCTTTCAAGTCACCCGCACGCTGGGGGACGGCGTGCGCCTCTTCGCCACAGCCCTGGTTCTGGCCGTGGTCACGCAAATGGCCGACGTCTGGACTATTCTGATCATCGCAGCCGTCACCGTCGTCTACACCTTCTACGGCGGGATGCGGGCCGTGGTCTGGAACGACGTGGTGCAACTGGCCATCTACATCGGCGGAGCCCTGCTGGCCTTCTACATCCTGCTCGACCGCATTCCCGGAGGCTGGACCGAGGTCAGCAGCGTGGCTTCGGCAAAGTTCCAGGTCTTCGATTTCTCTCTCGACTTCACCCGGCCGCTCACATTCTGGGGCGGGATGGTGGGCGGAGCCTTCCTCACTTTCGCCACCCACGGGGCCGACCAGATGATGGTGCAGCGCTACCTGACCTGCGGAAACCTGCGGGGCAGCCGGGTGGCGCTGATCTTCAGCGGAGTCGTGGTGCTGGCCCAGTTCGCCCTCTTCCTGGTCATCGGACTCATGCTCTATACCTTCTACCGGCACTTTCCCATGGAGTCGCCTCTGCAGCAGACCGACCGCGTCTTTCCTCTCTTCATCGTGCAGGAAATGCCCTCCGGAATCTCGGGGCTGATCATCGCCGCCGTCTTCGCCGCCGCCATGTCCACCCTCAGCAGCTCCCTCAATTCCTTGGCCTCTTCCAGCGTCAACGACTACTATCGCCCCTACCTGGTGCCCGACGGCTCGCAAAGCCACTATCTGCGCGTCTCGCGGCTTTTTACCCTGGCCTGGGGCGGAGCTTTGGCGGCGGTGGCCTTCTTGGCCAAGGGCTGGGGAAACGTGCTGGAGACCGGACTGGCCATCGCCAGCATCACCATGGGCAGCGTCCTGGGCATTTTCCTGCTGGGCCTGGTCAGCCGCCGGGCCGGACAGTCCGCCGCCCTTTCCGGACTGGTCTTCGGATTGGCCGTCATGCTGGCCATCAAACTCTACACCCCTCTGGCCTGGACTTGGTACGTGCTGGTGGGCACCGCCTCCACCCTGGCGGCCGCCCTCGTCCTGCAAGCTGTTCGGACGACCTTCAGCAAGGGCCCCTAGGCGAGTCTGTGCATCCGCGCACCGAAGTGAATTCCAATGCAATAATCTCAGGCTTTCCCTTGCATCAACAAGATCGCAATGATAAAATTACCTGTATTTTCTAAGAAAGCTATTTTGCACTCATGATGTTGTAACCATAGCGGATATCCCGTCCGCTTCCCGCCCGCGGGGATGGATATGAAGAGCGACATCGAGGCCACCGCCCTTAGAACGGCTTGCCGGGTCTGCGAAGCGCGGGGCAAATGTTGCCTCGAGGAACTGCCTCAAAAAAGCCGTCAGCGCCTTCGTGAATCTCTCGTCCTTCGCCGCTACAGCCCCGGCGTCACCATCTATCACCAAGGCCAGCGGGCCGACGGCGTCTCGGTGCTGCGGTGCGGTTGGGTGAGGCTTTCCCACGTTACCGAAGAAGGCAAGGCGGTCAATGTGGGAGTCGTCGGTCCTGGAAGCATCCTGGGTCTCAACGAGTTGCTGGCCGACGCCTGCTATCATGCCAGCGCTGAAGTCCTGGAAGAAGCCGAGATGGAGTTCTTTCAGGGCCAGCAGTTCCGCTCCCTGCTTCAGGACGACTCTTCCCTGGCCGTGGCTCTGTTGGTTTCCATCAGCCGCGACACCCATCGTTCGGTAGCTGAAATCTGCGACATTGCCGGGGGACGTCCTCCCCAGCAGCGGCTCTTGCACAAGCTCAGCCATTTGGCCGAGAGTTGCGGTCGCCGCACCAGCCAGGGGGTGCAGCTCAAGCTCCCCTTCACCGTGCAGGAGCTTGCCGAGAGCATCGGCTGTTCCAGGCAGTGGACCACCAAGCTGCTGCAAGACCTCGACAAGCAGGGCCTGATCAAGCGCCGGGGTTCCTGGATAACGCTGCTTGACGCCTGACTTTGCTCCTCCCTCCTCATCCGCGCTGCCGATGTCAAGTAGTTGACACACCCGCGTAAAGCAGATGACAGACCCGCCCCGTCAGGGCTGGCAGAATCCCTTCATCATTCGAGATTGCCAAAAAAGGAGCTTGAGATCATGAGTGACTTTTTCAAACGCAGCACGCAGGTCATCACCAGGCAGGAAGGCGGATCGACCTTGGTGTTCGAGCAGAGCACAGGCGCCATCTGCATCCTCAACCCCACTTCGGAGTTCATTTGGGAACGATGCACGGGCGAGCATTCCGTCGAAGACATAGCCCGCGAGCTGGGCAGCAGCTTCGACCTGTCGGAGTTTGAAGACGGATCTTCCCTGGCCGCTTTGGTCGAGGGGCATCTCAGGCTGATGCACAAGGCCAAACTCGTGGAGCTGGAGGCCGCGGCCTGAAGACGCCTGGTCCATTCGCCCACGGCAGCCGAAAGGAAACTCCAATGTCCGCGCGAACCAGCAAGCCATGGCAGAAGATCCCGACACTGCGCTCGATCTACATCTACCTGACGGACGAATGCAACCAGCATTGTCCGCACTGTTGGATCAGTCCCGTCCTGCAAGGCCACAGCAAGGTGACCAGGCCCAGCTTGGAGCAGTATCTGCAATTCATCGACGATGCCGTTCCACTGGGGCTTACTTATGTAAAGGTCACGGGTGGAGAGCCCCTTCTGCGTCCCGAGACGCTCCCCATCGTGGGGCATGCCTCGCGCTTGGGAGCCGAGACCACCATCGAGACCAACGCCATGCTGGTGGGCGACAAGGAGGTGGAGTTCTTCGCCGCAAACGGCATTCATATCGGCACCAGCCTGGACGGAAGCTGCCCTGAGGCGCACGACCGCAGACGCGGTTTGAAAGGCGCCTTCCGGCGCACCTGGAGGGCTGTCGAAGCCATGACCCAGGCGGGGATCAACATGACCGTGACGGCCGCCGTCTCCCACGGCAACCTGGGCGAGATCGACAAGATTCTCGACCGCCTGAGAGGCATCGGGGGGAGGCGCGGAAAGATCACCTTCAAGATCAACCCCATCGTGCCCATGGGTCGTGCCAAGTTCATGAAGAAGCGGCGCGAAACCCTTTATCCCCATGAGCTGCTGAGGCTGGCCGACAGGGTGGGCCATGAACTGGTGCCCCGCTACCGCGAGGACGGTCTGGACATCATCCTGCAGTTGGAACTGGCTTTCTTCCCCATCCACAGCATCATCAACGCCATCGGTACCAGCGGTGCCGGGCATTGCGGCTTTCTCAACCTGATCTCGCTGCTGGCCGACGGCAGCATCACCTTCTGCGGCATCGGCCATGAGCAGAGGCACCTGGTGATGGGAAACATCCGCCACGGGTATGACCTGCGCAAGATTTGGGAAGAAGAGCCGCTGATGCAGGACGTCCGCCGCAAAGTCCACCGCGGACTGCGGGGCGTGTGCGGAAGCTGCCTCTTCCACTCCGTCTGCCTGGGCGGTTGCCGGGCGGCCGCCGTGGCCGTTGACGGCTCGCTGGCCGATTCGCCTCCCTGGTGTCAATCCCTCTACGATGCGGGGCTCTTTCCGGCCAGCCGCCTCGATGACGAGGCGGCCAAGGAGTACCAGGAAATCGCTCCCGCGCTGCGGGCCGACTACCAGGCCGAAGTGGCTGCGATGGCGGCCAATTGAAGTTTGACAGCTAAGAAGATTCTCTTCGGAGTCTTCCCCTCCGAAGAAAACGTGGCGCTCGCCGCTGGTGGCGGACGCCGAAGAAAAACAGAACCACTTAAGGAGAAACAGTCATGTCGAAAGAAAAGAAGCAACCCTTCGAAGTGCCGAAGCTGATCGCGCTGGACGGCAAGGAGCTCACTGAAGACAACCTGCTGAGCGAGTTCTTTGGCGACAACTGCTGCGGAAGCGGCGGCGGAACCAACAATGGCTGCACGTCCGGAACTGGACGCTCCAGCAGCGTGCTGGTGCCCTGCCAAGCCAACCTGGACGGAACTGACGAGTAAGGCTGGGGCCTTCTCTCAGGGCGGGCGGGCCAGGTGGCAACCCGACCATCCACTCCTGGTCCGTTCGCCCGGACCCCAGCCAAACCAAGTCTCAGGGCCAGCCTCGGGCTATGAAAGCCCGGTAGCTGAATGCGGGTGACGACATGCTAGCACGAAAACTCTTCAACAGGCTCGGGCTCTCCATCGACCCGCTTATCCTCAAGCGTTTTCTCCCTTACCTGAAACCTTTCAGGCGGCTGCTGGCGGGAGCCTCTCTCTTGCTGCTGGCGGCCAGTGTCCTGCAATTATCCACGCCGCTTCTCACCGGCTACATCATCGACCGCATCTTGGCCGAGAAACGAGCTGAGATCCTGACCCTGATCATTCCTCTGATCCTTCTGCTGACGGTCGCCTATCTTCTTTCTAATATCGTTCGCGCTTACATGCTGATGAAGCTGAGATATCGGCTCTCCCTGAAATTGCATCAGCACCAGCTTCGCCAACTGGCGCGCCTCTCCTTCACATTTACTTGCCAAAAAGAGACCGGCTACCTGGCCACCCGCGTAACCGAAGACGCCGGCGGGGTGCTGGATTTCGTCACCGGCGATCTGGTCTCATTCCTGCACAAGGTGTTTACCCTGCTGGCCGCGCTGGCGGCCATGGCCTGGCTGAGCTGGCGGACGGCCCTCTTGTCGGTGCTGGTGATTCCTGCCTACGTCTTGCTGGGATCCATCTTCGTCGACCGCTTGCGGCGCTTGAGCCGGGAAGGGCTGGAAACCAGCGCTCAGCGTCAGAAAGTCCTGCACGAGTCACTGGCCGGCATGTATACGGTCAATGCCTGTGCCGCCGAGGCGCCCATGCTGGGACGCTTTCTGCAATCCCAGACCAAGCTGGTGCGGGTTCAGATGCGCCAGTTCTGGATCAGCTCCAAAGTCACGCTGACGCGCAGCCTGGTGGCGGCCTCGGGACCTCTGATCGTTCTCTGGTACGGCGGAATGGAAGTGATTGCCGGCCGCATGAGCATCGGTGGCCTGATCGCCTTCAGCGCCGTCTTCGGATACCTTTTCGAGGCGGCCAAGTCACTCAGCACGACCCATCTGACGCTGCAAAAGGTCATCGTTTCCCTGGAGCGTCTCTTGGAAATCCTCGACCGCAAGCCGGCAATAGAAGCCGCCTCCCATCCTCGCGTCCTGCACCGGGTCGAGCAGGGAATCCATTTTGAGGAGGTGGGGTTCAGCTATGACGGTTCCCGCCAGGCCCTCAAGGGATTGAACCTGTGGGTCCCGGCGGGCAAGATCGTAGCCCTTGCCGGCCACAGCGGAGCCGGCAAGACTACCATCGCCCACCTGCTGATGCGCTTTTACGACCCCCAAGAGGGCAGGATCCTCATCGACGGCTGCGACTTGAAGAGCTTTTCGCTGCGCTCGCTGCGGCGCAAGATCGCCCTGGTTCCTCAGGACGTCTTCCTCTTCTCCATGAGCGTGGAAGACAACATCCGCCTGGGCGATCCCTCGGCCGGCTTTTCCAGAGTGGAGCGGGCCGCCCGTTTGGCCAACGCCCATGAGTTCATCACCCGCCTTCCCCATGGCTACCGTACTCCCGTAGGAGAAAGGGGGACAACGCTTTCCGGTGGACAGAGACAGCGCATCGCCATTGCCCGAGCCCTGCTCATGGAACCCCAGGTGCTGCTCTTGGACGAGGCGGTTTCGGCGGTGGACGGCACCTCTGAGCAGAAGATCTGCGAGACGGTGCGCCGGCTCAACGCCGAGGAGGATCTGACTATCCTGACCATCGCTCACAGGCTGTCCACCATCCAGCAGTCGGACCGCATCTACCTGATCCGGGAGGGATGCGCCGTGGCGCAAGGCAGCCATCACGTTTTGATCAGGAACAGTCCCGACTACGCCGAACTGATTCGATTCCAGTACGGCGAGGCCGAGGCCCCTTTCGACAAGTCGCTTGCCCGGGCGGGATAAGCGCTAGGAGGTAAGACCATGGCTACTACCGCAAACAGCGTTCTTGAAAAGATCTCGGCGCCCATCTCCGTCTTTCTCAACATAACGCAGGAATGCAACATGCGCTGCGTCTACTGTTCGGCGGAAGTGACGCGTCCCAACTCACGCAAAGACATCGAACTGAGCGACGAGCAATACCTCGACCTGGTCGATCAACTGGTGGAGGCGAAAGTCTTCAAGTACGTCATCACGGGCGGCGAGCCGCTTTTGCGGCGACGCCTGGTCTTCCAGATCCTGGACCGCATCGGCCGCAGCGCCGAGGTGCAGTTCAATAGCAACGCCACCATGATCAACGATCGCGTGGCCAAGAGGCTGGCGGCTTTCCCGGGAATCCTCAACATGGTGGTTTCCATCGACGCCCCCGTGGAAGAGATCAACGCCATCACCCGCGGGAAGGGATTCCTGAGGAAGACCATGAAGGGCGTCCGCAACCTGCAGAAGCAGGGCATCGATCCCAAGATCAACTGCGTCCTCACGCGCCATAACTACCGCTACATTCCCCAGATGGTGGAGTTTCTCAAAGCCAACGGGCTGCGTCGTCTGGGCATCCTTCACTTCCAGCCCCTGGGATATGGAATCCCCAAGGCCTCCCAACTGCAGTTGCCCATCCGGGAGCGCCTGGAATTCAACAAGATGATCCGCGGGTTGACGGAGAGGGAAAAGGAGGTCTCCATCAGCGACCAGGACGAATCCAACTGGTTCGAGCACGAGAACTGCTACCAGCAATGCGTTTCACACGGATTGGAGAAGTTCACGGGACGTCCCAACATCCTGCCTTGCAGCGCCGGCCTCGACCAAGCCAACATCCTCTCCGACGGAGGCGTTACCCCTTGCAATTTCTTCTTCCACTACCGCTGCGGCAACGTGCGCGAACAGAGCTTCCTCGACATCTGGCGCAACTCTCCCGAGTTTCAACGGGTGCGGGCGCTGCGCAGGACTCCCAACACGGTCATCGAAAAGTGCGGAGGCTGCCGTTACAATATTTTCTGCCAAGGGGGCTGCCGGGCCATCGGCCACGCCCTGACGGGCAGCCTGACGGGACATGACGGTTCCTGTCCGCACTATCAGCGGCGCATGAGTTTTCAGCGCCCCCAAAGCGACGGCGTTCACTTGCCTGTCATCAATTGAGCGTCTCCCTGGGGCCCTGGCTCGGTGCGGCCTGCCTGATGGGAAAAGTTTTTCAAGACTTGCGGCCCGCCATGCTTGGAATGACTTTTGTCCCGTGCTATAAATGGAACCGGCATTGGCTTTGACTTTCACGTGCAAGCGGGAGGTAGACTCATGCGCCTGGGCGCCGACATCCGTTACGCACTGCGATCAGTGCTGCGCAGACCCGTACACAGCGCCATCATCGTCATCACCCTGGCCCTGGGAATAGGAATCACGGCCGCCGTCTTCAACCTGGTCGACAGCGTCCTGCTGCAGCCGCTTCCTTTTCCGGAGCCGGAGCGGCTGGTCATGCTGACCGAAACAGCCGGCGAGTCCCCTCCTGACCACGATGCGGTGAGTTCCGCCGCCTTTCTATTCTGGAGAGACCATACACGGGCTTTCGAGGCCGTGGCCGCTTATGATTCCTACTCGCCCAATCTGACGGGAATCGACCGTCCTCAGACGGTGCAGGCCGTGGCCGTTTCGCCGCACATTTTTGATTTGCTGGGCCGCTCACCCCAACTGGGACGGGGATTCTCTCAAGAGGACGGGCGCCCGGGGGCTGAGCGCGTGGCCGTCATCAGTTACGGGCTTTGGCAGAGCGTTTGGGGCGGCCGGCGCGAAGTGTTGGAGAAGACCATCGCCCTGGACGGCGAGCAGTACAGCGTGGTGGGCGTGATGCCGGCCGATTTCCGCTTCATGCTTCCCGGAATCAGCCTGGAGCGTCAGCCCGCCCTTTGGACGCCTATATCCTGGAGCGCGGAAGACGCCGCCAACAGGAACTACTATTTCCTCAACGTCATCGCGCGTCTCAAGCCGCAAGTGGAATTGGAGCAAGCCCAGGAGGATCTTCGCTCGGCTTTCCTGCGATTTGACGAGACGGTGCCCGATCCGGTGGCGGACGCCCGTCGCCAGGCCCATGTGCTGGAGGCCAAGGAGCAACTCCTGGACATCGAGAATCTGGACGCCACCTTCGCCGTGGCCGTAACCGCCGCCCTTTGCGTCCTCCTTATCGCCTGCACCAACGTGGTCAGCCTGTTGCTCTCCAGGGCCGTGAAACGGCGCAAGGAGATCGCCATACGCCGCGCCCTGGGGGCCGCCAAGTCTGGAATCGCCGCTCCCTTCCTGAGCGAGAGCCTGCTGCTGGCTTTCTTGAGCGGATTGTTGGGATTGCTGCTGGTGAGGTGGTGCGTCCAGTTCCTGCTCTCCATCAGCCCCATGCGCATTCCCCGCGGCGACGAGATCGGCCTGGACTGGAGCGTGGCTCTCTTCGTGATGGGACTCTCGCTGGCCGTGGGACTGGTCAACGGAGCCATCGCCTTGAGCAGCGGCGCCAGCAGCGACCTGCGCTCTCAACTGGCCGACGGCAGCCGCCGTGGCGGAGGCGAAGGCGGTGTGGCGGGGCGCCGCTTGCGGGCCGGCCTGGTGGCGGCCCAAATCGCCCTGGCCGTCTTGCTTTCCATCGGAGCCGCCCTGCTGACCCAGAGTTTTTTCGCCCTGCGCCTGACCGATCCCGGATTCCTCAGCGAGCACGTGGTGACGGCCTTGATCCTTCTGCCTTCCGACCGCTATCCGCCTCCACAGCGGGGAACGCCTTTCTTCAGCCGGCTGCTGGAGCGTCTGCGCCAACGGCCCGGCGTGGTGGCGGCAGGGGCCTCCAATGCCCCGCCGTTGTCGGGCATCAAACGGGGAACCAGCCTGGAACTGGAAGGGGAATACCGGGGAGAAGAAGAGCCCTGGGCGGCTTACCGTGTTTCTAGCCCGGGCTTTTTCAAGGCCATGGGCATTCCCCTGATCGGCGGACGGGCCTTGCTTGAAAGCGACGAGGAGGAGTCCGAGCCGGTGGCCGTTATCAGCCGCAGCATGGCCCAAGCCTACTGGCCCAACGGCGATCCGCTGGGGAAGCGCGTCAAGATTCGCGCCGCCGGCGACCAATGGCACCGCATCGTGGGCGTGGTGGGAGATACTTTGCACCGGGGATTAAACGCTGGGCCTACGCCTGAAGTCTACGTCTCTTACCGGCAACGGAAAACCACCTTTCTGGGCATTGCCGTGCGCTCCCAAAGCGACCCTCAACAGATGGCCGAGGCTCTGCGTTCCGAGGTCTTGGCCATCGATCCCGACCAACCCATCTACAGCATCGAGTCGATGTCGGAGATCGTTTCCCAGTCGGTGGCGGCACCCCGCTTCCGCACCCTGCTGATGGGATCGTTTTCCCTGCTGGCTCTCTTTCTGGCCCTCTTGGGCATCTATGGCATCCTTTCTTACTCGGTGGCCAGCCGGACTCATGAAATGGGCGTCCGCATGGCCTTAGGCGCCGATGGACGCCGCCTCCGAAGGCTGGTGGTGGGCCAGGGGATGCGCACCGCCCTGGCCGGGGTCGTCGTCGGCCTGGTGGCAGCGGCCTTGCTGGCCAACCTCCTGGCCAGCCTGCTCTACCAGGTGGGTGCTCACGACCTGCGGACCTTCCTGCTGGTCCCCTCCGCGCTCCTGCTGGCCGCCTTTGTCGCCTGCTACATCCCCGCCCGCCGCGCCACCCGCGTCGACCCCCTGCGCGCCCTGCGAGACTAAGTGCAGTGCGTCAGAAGTTTCGAGCCGCCCTGTGGCGTTATTCCACGCTTTCAGAGGGTGTCGCAAAAGTGCAGCCCGAAGCAGTCGCAAAGCGTCTCAAGGAGCACTTTCTTGCTCTTTGAGAACCCCCAAGGGGAAGCGAATTCAGCGGGTGCTGTGGCCGATGGGGTAGAGGTCGGGGAGGGAGATGGGGAGTTTGCCGCGGGCGGGTTTAAGGCCCAGGATGACCCGGGCGGCGGCGGCTTCGGCTCCCGGGAAGTCTTCGTAAGCCAGGATGTAAGTTGGCAACTCGGGGACCGCCGAAAGAAGGTAGGGGCTGCCGAAAAAGACGAAGGCCGTGGGACGGTCGAGGGCGGCCAGTTGGCGCAGAGCTTCAAGTTGATTGGGAGCCAGGTCGATCTCGCCCTTGAAGGCGGCGATGCGGATATAGCTTCCAACCACCACGGCGTCGACCCGGCGGGCCAGTTCGCGCAGCAGGCGGATTTCGTTTGAAGTAGCGTCGGCGTCGACTTCGAAATGGAGGGTATTGCGGTGATGATCGCGCAGCTCTTGGCGCAGGGCCCAGCCCCGTCCGTCAGGGCGGTCGCGGTCGGTCATGGTGACCAAGAGCAGGGTGGACGAGGGGCGGGGCCGCAGGGGCAGAGCGTCCTTCTCGTCGCGGACTATGGTGATGGCCTGCTCCATCACCTGCTGGGAAAGCTCCTCATGCTGGGGCGATCCTACGATCTGGTCGATGGAGGCCAGCTCGACGGGCTGGTAGCCGTGCAGTCCCAGACGGGCTTTGGCGCTGAGGATGCGCCGCACCGAGCCCTCCAGGCGCCGCCGGCTGAGGCGCCCGTCGCGGGCCGCCGCCAGGAGGGCCCTGTAGGCCTTGGGCACGGAGCGGGGAAGAAGCACCAGATCGGCTCCCGCCAGCACGGCTTCCAGGGCCGCCTCGCCGTCCCCGAAGTGCTCGGTCACGCCCCCCATGTTCATGGCGTCGGTGATGACCAGGCCCGCAAAGCCCATCTCCCGGCGCAGCACGTCGCTGAGAATGCGTGAAGAGAGAGTGGCCGCACGCTTTCCGTCCGGCTCCAGGGCGGGGACCGAGAGGTGGGCGGTCATCACGGCCCCCACTCCCGCCTCCATGGCGGCCTTAAAAGGCGGCAGTTCGACCTGCTGCAATCGTTCCAGCGGAGCCTCGATGACGGGCAGCTCCAGGTGGGAGTCCTGAGCAGTGTCGCCGTGTCCTGGAAAGTGCTTGGCCGTTGCCAGGATGCCTTCTGCCTGGACGGCCTCGATATAGGCCGAGGCCAGCCGGCCCACTGCCAGGGGATCCTCGCCGAAGGAACGGATGTTGATGATGGGGTTCTCGGGATTGTTGTTGACGTCCACCACCGGATAGAAGTTGACGTTGATGCCGATGGCCTTGGCCTCGCGGGCCGTGGCGCCGGCCACCTGGCGCACCAGCTTTTCATCTCCCGCCGCGGCCAGCGCCATGGCCTTGGGGAAGCGCGTGCCCCCTTCGAAGATGAGCCCGACGCCGCCCTCGAGATCGGCGGTAATGAAGAGCGGGGTGCGGGCTGCGTCCTGCATGCGGCGGATCATGGCCGCTGCCGAAAGGACGTGCCCGCGGAAGGCGTGATAGCCGCCCAGGTGGTACTTTTCGATCTCTTCCAGGATTTCCTGAAACTTCTCCGAATCGACGTGCATGTAGTCGGTGCGCGCCCCGCCCACGATGAGCTGCCCCACTTTCTCTTGCAGGGTCATCCCGGTCATCCGTTCCTCCACCCACTGCTGCTGCTCCTGGCTGAGCGGCTGGGCGGGCAGGGGAAGGGCCAACAGGACGGGTAGCGCCAAACTGTAAAGGAATCGAAGATAGATCATCTTGCCAAGTATAGCAGCAGCTCCAAGGTCAAAGCCGCTACCGGCTGGAAGCTTCGGCGGCACCCCCGGGGACGCCCTTCACATCCATCTGAGCAAGTATTGCTTTGGCTAGAATTGATTGATTACTTTTCTAAACGAGCAAAATTCGTTAAAGTAACTATGGTTGGCGGTACTTAGACTGCCAGTCGGTTGAAGGAACAAGAGTGGTTAAAACCATGGGGGAAGAATCATCCATGAGCAATAGATCGTCGTCGGGCGGCGATTTTGATCGCAGGAACTTAGTCGAGTTCGAAAGGACCGATTGGAAGCGGGCCGGCCTCTCTCATGGGCGCGTCACCAAGCGCTCGCACAAGTCCATTCACGTCAAGTTGCTGGAGGGCCGCGGCTCCAAGATCTTCAAGCCAATCGGGAGGCAGTGGGTCAGCCAAACTCCTTTCAGCGATGCCCGCTTCGTGCTGAGAAGGATGTTCGACTCCAAGGGCAAGGAAATCCCTCTCGACAGCCTTTGAACAGAGGATGGCGCCGCTTGAACGACGGCTCGGACGGGAAGAGTTGCGTCTTTCGGGAGGCCGCGCCGATTGAGAAACCGCAGGGCGAGCGAGTACGGTATACTGTGGGCTCCGAAAGGAGCGTCCCTGTCCATGTCCTGAAAGTTCAAGCCCGGCGCCGGCTTACAGAGCGGCGTTAAATGTTTGAACCTGGCCGCCGCTGCAACGTCAATAAAGAGCAGACGCTGCAACGTTTGAGAAGGCAAGGACGTCTCAAAGGTAGATGAAGAGGGTGAGCTTCAAAGGAAGAGGGTCAACTTCAAAGAGGGACGAGCCAACCATTAGAGGTAGTCGATGAAGCGATACAAGATAGGTGCTGTTTTTCTCATCCTGATTTTGGCCGGCGCTCTGGCCGGCGGCTGGTTCGGCGATGCCGTGCGGGCGGGCGGAGAAGTCGACCAGACGGCCCAGTTGGATCAATTGCTCAAGACCTTCTCTGAAGCACTGGCTACGGTCCAGTCCAACTATGCTCAGGAGGTTGATTCCGAGGAATTGGTAGGCAACGCCATTCACGGCATGCTCAACACCCTTGATCCTCACAGTTCCTACTTCGCCGCTCCCGACTACAGCAAGCTGCGGGAAGAGCAGCAGGGGCAGTACTACGGGCTGGGCATCTCGATCCGCCCCGAACGTCCGGGCACCGGACGCATCCGCATCGTGCAGCCTCCTTCCGAGGGAACCCCGGCCTCGCGGGTCGGCTTGCGCCACGGCGACATCATTTCGAGAGTCAACGGCGAGCCCATCGACGACTGGACGGTGGACGAGGTCATCTCCAAGCTGAAGGGACCCAAAGGCACCACGGTCGACATCACGGTGGAGCGTCCCGGCGCCGATGAGCCCATGGATCTGACCGTGGAACGGGACGCCATTCCCATCTACACCATCCGCTATGCCTTCCATCTGCGTCCCGGTATCGGCTACATCCGCATCGACCGCTTTTCCGAAACCACCAGCCATGAACTCGACCAGGCCCTGGAGCAGTTGGACGCCCAGAATCTGGAGGGCTTGATCCTCGACCTTCGCAACAACCCGGGCGGATCGCTGCGTCAATCGATCGAAGTTGCCGACCGATTTCTGGCCCGCAAGCAAGTCATCGTCTCCACCCGCGGGCGGGGAGGCGAAGTCGATCAACGCTACATCGCGCCCCATGGACGTCAGTACGACTATCCCATGGTGGTCCTGATCAACCGTCACAGCGCCAGCGCTTCCGAGATCGTCTCGGGGGCCCTGCAGGATCATGACCGCGCCCTCATCGTGGGCGAGACCAGCTTCGGAAAAGCCTTGGTCCAGACCGTCTTTACTCTCAGCGACAACCGCGGCTTGACCCTCACCACGGGCAAGTACTACACGCCTTCCGACCGCCTCATCCAGCGTCCCTATCAGGGTGGCGTCTATGACTGGGAAACCACTGAAGATCCTGACTTGTCGGGCGAAGCCCACCTCACCGACGCCGGACGCGAGGTGTTCGCCGGAGGCGGGATCAAGCCCGACGTGGTGGAAGAAAGCGACTTGCTGCCCAAACTGGCAGCCCAGGCCAGCTACCGCAATTACTACTATCAGTTCTCAGGCAAGCTCATCCGCGGCGAAGTCGACAGCGACAAGAGCTACGCCTACGCCTACGAAACCGTCAGCCAGTGGCCCGAAGAGAAGCAGGAAGAACTGGCCCAGAGTCTGACGATTTCACCCGACAGCCGCGCCATGGAGCTCTTCCGCGACTACCTGGAAGAGAAGAAGGTCGAGTTCAGCGAGGAGGAATTCGAGGAAAGCCGAGAGGTCATGGCCAACCGGCTGGAGCGCGAGGTCTTTTTGGCCATCTTCGGCGAGAGCCGGGCCATGAAGGTCACGCTGGAAATCGACAACCAGGTGCAGAAGGCCATCGAGTTGATGCCTAGGGCCGCCGAACTCTTCCGCAAGGCTCTGCAGGCCTCTAAGTAAGGCCCTTCCTCAGAATAATCCGCGACTTTGCTTTTAAGAGGGCCCTCCTTCGCCGAGGCTATGGAGGGCGTTGGACGCGCTACTCGTAGCGGAGCGCGTCTAACGGGCTGATCCTTGCCGCGCGGCGGGCGGGGACCAGGGCCGCAGCCAAGGCGACCCCCGCCAACAGCACCGGCACCAGCAAGAAAGTCAGCGGATCGAGCGCCTCGATTCCTACCAGCAGGCTGCTCAGCAGTCCGCTCAGCGCCGCCGCTCCCGCCAGGCCCATCAAGATGCCGGGGATGACCACCTTCATTCCTTGCCAGCTTATTTGGCCGATGACCGCTCTGCGGTCGGCGCCCAGGGCCATCCGGATGCCCACTTCGCGGGTGCGTCCCGCCACCGAGTAGGAGAGCACTCCGTAGACGCCGGTTACGGCCAGCAGCAGGGCCAGCGCTCCCATTCCAGCCAGCACGTAGCCCGCCATGCGGATGGGGAAGAGGCCCAGGGCGAGATGTTCGTCCATCGTCTTGAATTCCAGCATGGCCAAGCCGGGAACCTCTTCCTTGACCTCACGGCGGACGGTCTGCTGCAAAGCCTGGGGCGGACCCTGGGTGCGGATGATGAAGGACTGGAAAGAGACGGGGTTCTGGTAGAAGTTGAGGTAGAGGTAAGGACGCGGCGCTTCTCCCAGCGTCCTTACCTTGGTGTCCTGGGCGATGCCTACGATCTCGGCCTCGGGTCCCTCGAAGCCGCGATAGCGAAGAGTCTGGCCCAGCGGGTCCTGACCGGGCCAATAACGCTGGGCCATGGCCTGGCTGATCACCACCGTCAAGGGACTCGACTCGTCTTCGCCCGCTTCGAAATCCCTGCCCCGCAGGATGGGGATGTCGAGAGCCTCGAAGTAGTTCTCGTCGACGATGGCCGCGTCCACCTCGCGTCCGGGATCGCCCGGCTGAGGGCGGGCGTCCCCGGGCAAGTGGAACCCGCGCGAATTGACCTCCATGCCCAGGGGCACTTTGGAGGCTACCGACACCGACTTCACGCCGGCCAAGGAGGCGATGCGCTCTTTCAAAGCCTGAGCCATCCGGCGCGCGCCTTGCGAGCCCTCATGCCCGGACAGCCTGGCGTCCACTTTCAGCAGCAGGGCCTCCTCCATCTCGAAGCCGACCGATATCGACTGAGCCGCGCCGAGGCTGCGCACAAAGAGTCCTGAAGCCACCAACAGCACCAGCGACAGGGTCACCTGAGCCATCACCAGCAGATTGCGGAAGGTGAAAAAGCGTCGCGATCCTCCGAAGGTCATCTCTTCATTCTTGAGTGCGGGCACCAAGTCGGGACGGCTGCTGCGCCAGGCCGGAGCCAGTCCGAAGAGCAGTCCCGTGGCCAAGCTCAGGCCCAGGGCGAAGAAGAGCACGCGCAGGTCGGGAGAGAGATCGAGGGACAGGGGCAGGGGAATGGGGGGCTGAAAGGCCAGCAGCAGCCTGCCCAGCAGGAAGGCCAATCCCACCCCGATGAGGCCGCCGCTCAGCGCCAGCATCAGGTTCTCGCAGAGCAGTTGACGGATGATGCGGGCCCGGCCGGCGCCCATGGCCAAACGCACCGCGATTTCGCGGGCTCGGCTGGAGGAGCGGGCCAGCAGCAGACTGGCCAGGTTGGTACAGGCGACCAGCAGGACCAATCCGAAGAGTCCCATCAGAAGAGCCGCCACCGGAGTGAGGGCGCTGTCCACGACAGGATGCAGCACGACTTCATCGGTGGGCATCAAGGAAAAATCCCGGTTCTTGTTGAATTGTGGATACTCCTGCTCCAAACGGGCCTGGATGACATCCAGATTGGCCTGGGCCTGCTGCAGACTGACTCCAGGCTTGAGGCGGGCCACCAGGCGCAGGGAGCGTCCTCCTCGGTTGTTCAGATCCTCGCCGTCGTCGATCACGGCCAGCATGCTGCTGGTCACCCAGAAATCGATGGCCAGGATCTTCATGGAACTGGTGAACTCCTGGGGGGCGATTCCGACAATTTCAAAGGGACTTCCGCTGATCTCCAGGGTGCTGCCGAGCACCTCGGGATCCTTGCCCAGGACCCGTTCCCAGAAACGGTATCCGATCACCACAACCGGGTGGGCTCCGACCTTTCGGTCGTCGCTTTCGTTGAGCATGCGCCCGGCGTGGGCTTGCACCCCCAGCGTTGAAAAATAGTTGCCGCTGACCAACTCGCCGAAGGAAAGGCGGGTCTCCTGGTTGACGTCAATGCTGGCCAAGGTCTGATTCTCGCAAGCCACCGAAGTGAAGACCTCGTTCTCGTCCCGTATCTCGCGGTAGTCGGGATAGGACGAAGTGCCGTAGATGAAGCCGCTGCTGTCCCGGGTGTAGATCTCCACCAACTGCTGCGGCTGGTGCATGGGCAGGGTCGTCCAGAAAACGGCGTTGATCAGGCTGAAGAATGCCGTGTTGACGCCGATCCCCAAGGCCAGGGATACTATTGCTACCAGGGTGAAAAGAGGGCTCTTGACGAGCATGCGGAAAGCGAAGCGAAGGTCCTTGCTAAGATCTCTCATATCTCCAGAACGGATATGCAGGGCAGGAGGTTAACCGGGAAAAGGGGCAAGGATTAAACTTTCCTCCGGCGGCATCTTTATCAGCACCGACGGCGCCGAGTCCTGGCTGCATATGTCCGGCCGGTTGGGCTTTACCTTTGGCAGCGCCGAGGGTCTGCCGCAGTTCGACGTCGCAAGCGAGCAGGTTGAGGTGATCGAAGCCGCCCCCCGCGAGAGCATCGCCGCGCTTGCACTTTCATTGTCCGCCTTGGCCGTCTCTACCTCGGAGAGCATTTCGCTGTCCCTTGAACGGGGAGAGAGCTTCGAAGATGCCCTGGGAGTGCGCCAAGCTGGACCGAAGCGGTGTGGCGGGTTAATCTGATTCCATGCGAAGCATCCCCCAATTGGGACCCCGCGAGCGCCGTGTTCTGGGCGCCTTGCTGGAGAAAGAACAGACCACTCCCGAGTATTATCCGCTCACCCTCAAGGCGGTGGTGGCAGCCTGCAATCAAAAGAGCAACCGCGATCCGGTCATGAGCCTCGAGGAGGCCGACGTCCACAATGTGCTGCGGGTATTGGTGCAGGAAGGCTGGGTGGAACGGGTCTCGGGAGCCCGTGTGGACCGCTGGAAGCACAGCCTGGAGTCGGCCTACGACGTTTCCGACGACTGCAAGGCGCTGCTCACGCTGCTGCTCTTGAGGGGAGCGCAAACCCCCGGCGAACTGCGCAGCCGCAGCGAGCGTCTCTTTCACTTCGACTCGCTGGCTGAGGTCCTGGATCCCCTGCACGACCTCTCCCAGGCCGATCCTCCTCTGGTGGTGGAACTGGCCCGCCAGCCCGGCCAAAAGGAAACCCGCTGGATTCTGGCTTCCAACGACCTGGAACAGCCCACTCAAGAATCGGCCCCGCCGCGCCCCCGTCCATCCCCGCTGGAAGAGCGCATGGCCCAATTGGAAGAGCAGGTCGAAGACCTCTCCCGCCGCCTGACCGAGCTTGAGTCCCTGTTGAATTAGGCAAGCGGCGGCTCCCAGCTCAATGCACGCGCATCAAGAAGAGGGTGACGTCATCCTCCATGTTGACCCGTCCCCCGAACTTGTGAGCTTCGTCCAAGACCCCCTGGGAGATATCGTTGAGGGGACGGTCGTGGAGGCGCGTCAAGAGGCCGGTCAATCCCTCCACCCCGAAGAATTCGCCCTTGGGGTTCTGCAAATCGATGAGTCCGTCGGTAAACAGGGCCAGCAAATCGCCTTGCTGCAGTTCGGTCCGGGACATGCCGTAGGTGGACTCCTTGAACATACCCAAAGGAGGGCCTCCACCGGGCAGCGTCCGTAACTTGCCGCCCGGCGAGATGATGAGCGGATCGTAATGGCCGGCATTGCAATAGTAAAGGCGCCGGCTCTTCTCATCGAAATCGAAAAAGACCCCTGTCAAGTACTGAATGTATTCATCGCCTGAATGGATGGAGCGGTTGATGTAGTCGAACAGCCCGCTGAAGTCGCTGCGCCGGCCCATTTCCGAATGCAGCAGTCCGCGGAAGGTCGAGACGATCAGCGCCGCCGCCATGCCGTGTCCGCAGGCATCGGCCAGCACGCCTTGCAGCGTCCCCGGACGGGTGCAGAAGTAGTCGAAATAGTCGCCCCCCACCAGGGCCGAAGAGCGGTTGTATCCGTGAACCTCGCAGATGTCGCTGTAAGTGCGGTCGTTGCCGGGCAGGTAGCTGAGCTGAATCTGACGGGCTTTTCTCAGGTCTTCGTGGCTGAAGGTCTGGTCCTGGTTGACCTTGAGCCGCGCCGACGACATCAGCAATCCCAGCATGCGCGACACCACCTGGGCGGCCTCGCGCCCGGCTTCGCCCAACTCGGCTTGGGAGGGCTCGTCGTATTCCAGGATCAGCATGGCTTCAAGGATGTCGCGCAAGTAGAAGGGGATGACCAGGAAGCGCGGGTCGTCCGACGACCGGTAGGGGAGCCGGGTCTTGAGAGCCTCCCTCAGCTTCATCTGGGGCATGCGTCGTTGCAGCTCGAAACGGGCTTCGTGCCCGTAGCCTTCGAAGTGCAGCAGCACGAACTGGTCGCTGTGCTCGCGATAGTCCACCAGCGAAACCCGCGAAGTCCCGAACACCCGCCCCACCCCGGGCAGCACCATCTCCAAGAACTCGGCCAGATTCTTAGAGTCGATCAGCGCCCGGGTAAAGGCGATGCAAAGATGGCGCGAGTTGCGATGCTCAAAGTCCTGCAAAGTCTCCAGCGGCATAACCCGCGAATTGTAGCATCCCCCGGGCGCCGGAAACGTCTGCCTCGCATCCAAATCAAACCCTCCCGCATAGCTTTGCTCCGGCAGAGCATTGACAGGAGGTCATAGGTCATACTAGACTGACTCTGGTAGTAATTTTCGGCCAACGGTTGGAGTAGAGTGAGCGAATGGCTACCTCGGTAATAACTCGTAAGGGCCAGGTGACAATCCCCAAGAAGATCCGGGATGAGATACCCCTGCACATTGGAGATCGGGTGCGATTTGTAATCCGCGATGGCGAAGTCGTGTTGAAGCCGCCGCCCAAGAGCATCCTTGAGCTCCAGGGCTCGGTGGAGCCGAGTCGGCGCCCGGAGGATTTTGACGAGATCCGTGCCACGGTGAAAGATCGCCGTAGCGGGAAAGCACCCGAGAATGAATGATGACAAGGTAACGTTCGTCGATTCGAACGTCTTCTTACGATTCCTGACCAACGACGATCCAAGCAAGGCGGAAAAGGTGAAGGCTCTGTTCGAAAAGGCGATTGCGGGCGAAGTACAGCTTACAACGAGTCTTTTGGTCATCGCCGAGATCGTCTGGACGCTGGAGTCTTTCTACAGGCTGGAGAGGGCTGATATCGCTGACAAGGTGGAAACCATCCTCAGCACTCCCAATCTGGATTGTCCGGAGGTCGACATCATTCTCCCGGCACTCGACTTTTATGCCACACGAAATGTCGACTTTGTCGATGCCTACCATGCCTTCTGGCTCAAAACGCAAGGCCTCGAGCGCATCCTGACCTATGACCGGAAGCATTTTGGCCGCGTTAAGTGGCTGGAGATCCTCGAACCTTAGGATGCTCCTTCGGACCGACTGACTTCGAATCCGCAGGTCGGCGACCTTCGGTCGAACTCCCAAGCCCCAATTCTCAACTCACAAATGGGCGCACTGCTCTGCCATCCTACTTGGGAGTTGGTCCTTGGATACTGAAAATTGCGAAGCCCGTGCCACCCTCCAAACCCGCGGCTTTCCTGAGTTTTTTTCTAGTTTGCTGATTGGATGAAGGGAATGCGCCGTCTCAGTGTGTGAGAGGCGCGTGTGGGACATTGCTGCTTTCCCGCTCGAAAACCGACACAGCCTCGCGCTGGCTGCGAGTAGAAGCCGAGAGACGCTGCGGAATGATCGAATTCCTTTGCATGGTCCTCACGCGTGCCGTACGCTTCGTAGTCGATCCTGCTTCGAGCCTGGGCTGACCGACCACTGCGAACGACCCCGACCGCAGGCCAAGTCCAACCATCGCAAGCGCTCTATTCCTAGATTCGCAAGCCGACCCTGTAGACAGGTCACGACGGCCTGGTGCTGCCGGACGCAGGCGGACGTCGTCGCATGCACTGGACTCAGCTATGGACATCACCGGCTCTCGGATCTCTACTTGGTGAGGCCAACGCCCTGGCGATTAGCAGCCCGGGGGCTTCCGGCCCCCGCTGCATCGCCTTGTTAGCCGCCCTCTCGCTGCGTCTTGATGTCGTCTATAATGTCCTTTACGGACATGCCCTGAAACAGTTGGTCGCGCTCTGCCGTGTAGTCGCCAGAACCTGCCCGATACTGATTCAGAAAGCGAATCGTATTGACTATGCCGATTTCCCGGATCAACGCGGCGGTAGCGCGTTGGTTGACCACCGAAATCGTCTGAATCTGCGCGGTCACTTGAGAACCTCCTGCACTAGATTAAGGACTGAGACAACCTTACACTGAAGCGATGAGATCGATTGGCTGCGACGGAGCAGTCTGTCATCGCATGTGACGAAATAGTCTGCCCGAGTCTGGGACGCTAGAGCGAGATGGATCGCGTCCATCGCGCGGACACCCTGATCCTCGAGCGACTCTGCCAACCTCCCAATCTCTCCTGTTAATTCGAGCCGCTCTTTGGCAAGTGCCAAGACGGCCAATACCTCGTGTCGACGCTCGCGATCTGGAGTTCGAGAGACCTCGTACTCAAGCGCATCCGAACTCAAAAGCGATAATTGCCCAGCCTCCGCAGAGGCCAGGATGGCCAGGACCGCCTCGGCTTCGACTCTGATGCGTGGCTGCGTCTGATCATCAAGCGGGCGCTGAAGGCAGCAGCAGTCCAGGTAAAGTCGCATTTAGGAATTGTACCAGCCTGCGCTACTCCTCGGCGGATACCGCTTGGCTGACCGGCGGTGCATCTCGGCGTCCGGCGCAGCCAGTGTTTGCGTTATTCCCGTTCCATGACAGCCGTCAAGTTCGATTCACGGGCGGGTCGGATCTATTCTGGCCCGCCTTGTCCTCTCCCGGAAGGAAAACGTCATGAGCAACGATCCCGTCAACGATCTCGTCATCCGCTTCTTGCGTCACGAGCGCCTGAAGCACGGCTTGCAGGTGCGGCAGATCTGCGCCATCAGCGGCATCCCGCTCGGCTCCTACTCCTCTCTGGAGACGGGCCGCTACCGCTTGACTCCCGGAATCCTCCTACGGGCACAATTGGCCTTGGGCTGCTCTATCGAGCGCCTTTGGCCCTTCGGCACTTGGACGGTAGGCCCTGTCACCGACGATCTGATTCGGACGATTGTGGCTGAGGCGGAGAAGCGCCTGCCCGTTCCGCCGACCATCGAGGACGTGGTGGAAGCGGTCTATCACACGACCGGCATCGGTTCCAGAAGACGGGGGATCACGGAAGCCAGGGCCATAGCGGCCTACCCCGTCTCGCGGACGCCTGAGTTGATCCTGAACGATCTGGCGCGGGCCATGGACATGAATCCCTCCAGCCTGAGCCATTCGATCGTGCGGCTTGAGAAGCGGGCCGCTCATGATGAGCACTTCCGGGCCTTGCTCAAAACGGCAGACAAGTGGTTCAAGCGGGTGCTCAGGGAAGAATAGACGTGTCCCCCATGACCCGGCTCTATTGGGAGTTGCCGGGCCGAGGGCGAGCCCTGAACCGCCAATCCGGCCAACAAGCAGCAGGACCGATTCGAAAGCTGCCACGTCAAGCCCGTTGCCGTCTAACCCAAAGCAGACCACCATTGCGTTTTTCGCTGGAGACTCTTCGCCGACTCCTGCTATCGTGGGAACACTCTGGGCGCTTGTCGCCCTATCGTCTTTTGGCGGGCATGTATTTCTTAGCCCGCCGCTTTCCGTCTGGACGCTTGCAAGCCAAGCCGTCCTGTGAGAGGCCGCCGAGCCGGCCAAGTTCTCGATTCCGAATGGGAGAAACGATGACTCACGAGCAGCGCGTCCGCAACCTTCAGCGCTTGGGCTACTCGTCTCAGCAGGGCGACTTTCTGGCCATGGCTGGAATGCTCTCGGGTTTTTTCATGCGCCGCCAGTACCGTGCCTTTGCCGGAAGCCGGGGCAACGGCCCCGCCACCCGGCTGGCCCGCCGCGTCTTGGCCTCAGGCCATGCCTGGACCCGCGAATTTCCCGGCAGGCTGCTCCTGTACCAGCTCTGCTCGCGCCAATTCTACCGAGCCCTGGGAGAGGAGGATTCACCCCACCGGCGCAGGAAGCGCAGAATGCCCTACATCCAACGCCGGGTCTTCGCCCTGGACTTCGTGTTGGCCCACATGAAGCGGCAGCGTCGCTATCTGTACACCCAGGATGAGAAGATCGATGCCTGCCTCAGCCGGGGAGCCCATGACCTGACGCTGCCTTGGCGCGCATACCAGTTCGGCAGCGCGGCCAAAGAGCACCGCCGCTGCTTCGCCGACCGCTTCCCGATGTACGTCGCTCAGGACGGGGTCCTGTGCTTTTCCTTTATTCACTGCGCGGAGGAGGTGGCCATCGAGAGCTTCAAGACCCACCTGATGCACTACGAGCCGCTGTTTCGGTCCTTGGACCGCTTCCGGCTCTGGGGAGTCTCGACCGACCGCAGGGTATTGGAGAAGATGCGCGTCTTCGCGGGCGACTACCTGGAGGGCGCGGAATACGATCAGCGGGTGGAGCACTACCAACTGGAGAAGCTGTTCCGCCAAGAGCGCATCGCCGAGATGGGCCAAAAGGGGCTCGACCGGCTGCGCGATCTGCGCCATGCCTACAGCGAGCGGACCGGCCAGTGGAGGCCCGCTGAGAACAAGCCGCTGCCTGGGACGTTTCACCCCTACCTGCTGCGCCACAGCTACAAGGCCCTGGCCACTCTGATCCCCCATTGGTGGAACTGAGACCCGTGCACTCCCTTTCCTTCACCCCGCACGGGGGGTTTTCCGCTTTTCAGACTTGAGAATGCAGCCGTTACGGGGCTTGGACGCTTCGCCGTGGGACGGGGAATGGGCGGGAGCGACCCCTACTGCCTTCCGTCCGTCCGCCCCAGGCGCAAGGAGGTCGCTCCCGCCCATTCCCATCTGCCTTCTCGTTGCATCTTCCTCGAAAACCGTTCCGGTGTCCGCTCGGATTCCCGGATGTTCTAACCTCAGCCTCACCCACACTGAGCTAACGCGGTGCTTGAGCTGCGGCCTACAGAAACAGAAGGAGGGAAAAGCCAACAAGCCTACGCTGTGGGCCGTCAGCTCCGAGCCTTTGTTAGGCCGCGATAGATCGTAGCTCACTCTCCAAGATCTGCGGTTAATCTGCTGGGCTCGTCAAGCAACAGATGACGATATAAAGACACAACCGCGCCGTGAGTATGAGTATAGTCATTCACAAGGAGTGGCGGTGTCCAAAACATGCCAAACCGGCTTTTAGGATGGCGCGTCGCCACCCACCTGTCGTGCTGATCCTCGAGGAAATCAGCAAGATGTCCGCCTCGGGGAAACCGCTCCCGCAAGTAGTTGTGCGCGTCCGTATAACTCGGATTCTTTACACCCTCTCCTAGAAGACGCTTTCTGATTAGTTCTAGAGCAGCCTCTCTGGAGATCTGGATGTTGATGAAGGCCTCTTCACCGAAAAGTTCGTGGGCCATCAGATGCTGTCCCTTTAGCAGGCAATACAACCCCCTTAGAAGCAAAGAATCTGCCAGTTCGATCCGGTTGTAGATGACAACGCGATCTGCCTGTATGAAATCCCAATCGTACAGCCGATATGGCAACTGCGATTCTGCCAGTTTCCGGCAGTCACTCTCCGCTTCCACGGTAATACTGGCAATAACCTCAGGTTCGTCCAGCGACAGTTCCGTGTCGATGGGCAGGCGTCTATTTGAGGGATATGGCGCAAAGGTCAATGCACCCTCGCCTTCGGGAATAGCAAGTGCTAAAGCAGCCAGGAGTCGCACCTCAGCTGGGAAGATCCACGGCATCTCTGGCCAGTAGTCGCCGAGGTCATGATTGCTCGATTTTACTACCGTAACGACGAAGGTCGGGTTGGCTAAATACAAAGCTCTAGGAGTAATGAACGGTGTGCTGATGTATTTCGTCACGGGTTCATACACTCGGATGCGGTAGCCACCATATGCGTTCTCAAGGAAGCGACGACCCTGCTCGAGCAAGTTCTTATCCATAGAAGAATCCGATCAGCCTAACATGCGGTTCAGACTGCGCCCAACAGCGCTGACCACCAGCGCCGGGGCCCGGCGCCCGCCGCCAGAACGTACCACGGATCGATTGGAGCCGAGCTGTTGGGCGTCAGTCTGCAACCGCTTGTTGGGCGGCGGACCTTCTCGGGCGATCTACCACGCCTCGATCAGTTGAAGGAAGAACCCGATGGACAGAAGGCCGATCCCCAGGATCGACAACACGAACGAGCGACGCTCGTGGGCATCGCCGAGCTGAGAGATTTCATTCTCCAGTTTGGTCTTCTTCGGATCCCATTCCGCCTTGAAATCACTGACGAACGCCTCAATCTCGGTTTCCTTGTAAGGCGGATCAGGAAGTCGGCGGGTTTGCTTCTCCATGTCCGCCATGAAGTCTTCCAGATTGGCGAGTTGACGCTGTGCAACCAAGCGACGGTTCTGCTTCGGGTATCCCCAGAGGATCGGATAGGCAAGGGCCCAGGCACCAGCTATGCCGAGGATAAGGCCGATCACGGTAAGGGGATTCATCATTCTTCCTCCCGCCGCCTAACGCCCAGCATCACCGGGCCACCGCCGGGTGACACTCTATTCAGAACCGACGGATCTGCGGCTCCGGTGCATGCGATGGTTAGGGAACCAGTCGAAACTGAAACGCTAAGTCGCTACCTAGACCTTCGAGATCTGGAAAGATCGTCGAGTAAGTCGTTCCAGCCACCGATAGATCGTCGGCCAACTCTGGCTTGCGGTCACGAGAGATTTTGTATTCTACCAATATGTTGGCAGCGGACCAACCGTTCTCAGCAAAGATAGTTCGAAGATCACGGTGATCCGCGCCGTGAAGCGTAAAGCACGCCTTTTGTGCCCGCATACGCCCGTGGACTGTCGAGGGAAAAACCGCTACCGGCCACTGGAGGAAGGTGATAGGCGGCCGAACCGGAGCCCCGTTTGGGCCGAGGACCACCTCATTCTGAGTGCCAAAGGCGAACTTGATCGTCTGGAGAACGCGGCCCTGAACCCACGTAACTGGAAACTCGGAGATGCCGAGAACCTGCTCGTTTAGAAATATCGGATTGAGGGCAAAGACGGCGCCGTCAGAACACTGCGCGATATCGCGACTTGTGATCCAATCTAGGCAGGCGAAGAACAAGGCTGTATTGAGACT
This sequence comes from Acidobacteriota bacterium, assembly GCA_035471785.1. Classification (NCBI taxonomy): domain Bacteria; kingdom Pseudomonadati; phylum Acidobacteriota; species Acidobacteriota bacterium. The sequence continues at coordinate 1,062 of DATIPQ010000139.1, read as the reverse complement.
CTCCGACCAATCAAGAAGACGCGTTGGGGCCCTGTGATGCTGCATCAGGAATAGCCATTGATCTAGACGATTTGTGTCTAGCTCGACGCCAAATCCAGGCGCCAAGAGACGGAATCGCTTTGTCAGCGGGAACTCGTGTTGCTGGTTTCCATTCCTGAGGATCGACGGCACCAGTTGCCAGTTAGGTCGTTCATGCCCACGAAACCATGGTCTGCCGATTCGAGGCATCTCCCAGTGTCCCGTCACGCTCGCGAGATGTTCGTGGATCTCGGTCAGCAATGGGTACGTTCCTTTCTCCCTAACGGCTCGGCAATAAGCTGCGAGCCGAGGTGGCAAGGGACGTGCCTATGCACGAACCGTGACACCGCAGGATCGACAGCTTCATTGCCTTCGTTAGACAGCCTCGCTCTCTGCGCCGGCTGATGCAATCAACTTAGGGAACTGTTTGGTACTTCTCATCGAGTTCTTTCGCAATCTCGTTGAGGCCGTCAAGATTGCTGATGACGTGATCGCGAAAAGCATGCGCATCGGCCTTCTCGAACTGCGGAGCATTGCCTGAAAAATACTCTTCAAGACGCTTGAGGCCATGTCTTGCCGGTTCTGAGCGATACTTGACGACGTCGTCGATTGCAGGCAGTTCACCGCGTTCTGTCAGAATTCGTTCGAAGGCGTCTATTGCTTCTCTGATCTGTTCAACATGCGAAGTGCCGATCCCGAGGCTCCTGCGCCCCTCGATTTCTTCGAAGATTTTTTCGAAAACCCACCCAAGGGTATGAGGGAAGGCGCCGGCCACGCTTACATCCCTGAACCGTTCCCGGTGGGCAGCCTCATCCGCCCGAAGTGCTGCTACAAACGTTTGAAGAGCGGACTCGATAAGCGCACGCTGGTCATTGATCAGGGCCGGTAGGTCGATGGCGTTGATTGTCTGCGTGCCATCCGCTCTCACTGTCAAGAGATCGAAGCCGCTTCGAGACATGGAGACTCTTGAGATGAAATTGAACGCTCGGCCAGGTGCACCGCCACGCCGAGTTGGGTGCCCAACGCTGTCATTGCGTATCTCAC
>DATIPQ010000138.1 GCA_035471785.1 Acidobacteriota bacterium | reverse complement strand
CCGGCACCTTCTTGGTCAAGACAGAACTGCACGAGCGTCATTCGTTTCAATGCGCGCTCTTTCTTCGACAACATTTCAGCAGGTCTGCGGCGCATCGGGAAGAGTTCCGCCACCTTCCCACGCCGTAAGGCCTTATCGTATTTCTTAAACAGGCGCATCTGGGCTTCCGCGGCCGCTTTGAGTTGGCGGCGCTCGCCTTGGGTGATTCCCGCGCAAACGCTCAGCACACGACTCAACCGCTGGTCCGGGGTCGGATGGGTCTCCGGAATCGTCGCCTCTACACGAGCGGCGAGGGCAACGTGACGGACCATCTGCCATTGACACGATGCTGCGATGGCTTGGTAGCTGAATTGCTCTGCGTCTTGACACAGCCGCACAGCGGTCTCGTCGGCCTCGAGCTCGAACCGCTGCGTCATCTGGGCAGCCTGTCTCGGCCATTGCAGCGGGTCGTCGGGCAAGCCGGGAAATGCCTTGGTGATTTTTTCGCCATGATCGAGCAGGATGTGCGCCGCCTCATGCGCCAGTAGAAACGCTATCCAACCGAAGTTGATCTCCATAAAGATCCTCGTCAAGTCATCCCTAGGTCCTCTGCCAGTCTTGAGTCCGATGAGCAGTTTCGAATAACCTTCGTCGAGATGGACCACGGGATCGCCTTCAACCAGTGCGTCGATCAGGTTGTCGAACCAGAGAGTAAAACAGCGCCCGATTTGCTGGTCGGTTACGAGGCGAGCAACAGCGTACGCAAAGAGGGCGGCTGCTCGTAGGTGTCCGTCATCGATGATAATGCGGTCACGACCAGCGCGGCTCCCCGTACCCGGACCTGGGCGAACTTCGACCTCAATTCTCCGCAATTTCGCACCGTAGCGGTCGAAGATCTCTCTCTCCTTCAAACGATCCAACAGCGCTTCCCAGCGGATCTGGATGCCACGCTCCGATACAGCGCCTTGAAAGCCACCCGCGTGCGGGGACCGAAGGAATTCCAGGTTTACGCCGGGCGTCACGTCGCGATAGGCGTGTTTCGTCGAAGCCATGTCGGTGCTCTTCGCCGTATTGGACTCAATCTCGCCACTCGGGAGCAAACGTCTCAGGATAGCGCCGCTTAAGCGCATTGAGCTCCTGCCGCTCATCAGTGGACAGCCAATCCTTTGACGCCAGCTCCTCTATCCTCACGGCGTGCGTGGGGTCGAGGCGTCCCGCCTTGTATACGTTTTCATACACGCGCTCGAGGCGAATGGCGGCCGGGCTTTCAGGCGCCAGCCGTTTCACCTCTTTCACGGCGAGCAGAAGATCCTCGAGGTCGTCGTGTTTCACTGCTGGCGGCGCTGCCCGATCGGTCGCGGGTGGCTCGAAGTAGTGGTAGGTGGTCTCCCCTCCGTCGGCGGTCTTGACGACTACGTGGAGCTTACGCATGAGGCCAATACCGAGGAACACGACCCCCAGTGCGGCGAGTGCGATACCTGGGCCGTAGTTCTGCACCATGACCCTCACGCCGTTCAACGACGCCTCGGCACTCAGTTCAGTCTGCCGATCCCCTGCCATCGTCTTGGCCGGGGCGGCATCTTTGTCCACCGCAGTGATCGAGAGGAATGCCAGGCAGAACAGGCCCGCCGCCAGGGCATAAAGGATCAGCCGCTCGATCCACCGCATTGTTATAGCGACACTGGTATTCACCGCATACCTCCGTATCGTGCCCTGCATCTTCCTGGGCGTCTCTCCTTGGCTCCCGCCGCCTTTGCACCTTTCCTACGATCTCTCCATCTGGCGAAGTGCAGCGAGGGAGCAAACCGTTTGGTGGTCGGCAACACTGGCCACGACCGCCCACGCTTCCGGGCACCCGGAATCCGATTGTTCACTCTCGCTCAAAGATGTGCCGGTATCCCGACGACCCAATTCCCGGGACACTCCAGATGACACGAGTGCGGAAGCATCTTACGAAGCACTCCTGCTACGCCAGTCTTTCCGATCCCAAGGCTCCTGTTGATCTTGAGGCATATTGGAGGGCCACCCCCGGCAACGCAAGGGTTGGAGCCATAGCGCCGACCTCACCGTGTATGATTCGTCGGACGGTTCTTTGGGGGATTCTCTCGCTTATATCAGCGGCCGAAATGCAGTCATCGCACCACCGTTCTCCTTCATTTTGGCGGGCACTTCCTGTGCTTGCGAGTTGACTCAACGCAGACGAAACACCGTTCATCCCCCTCCTGCACAGAGATGTCCCAATTGCACAGGACTGTCCCGTCTTCCGGGTCCTCTACTCGAAACCGGCGTTTCCCAGGCTGGACAACACACTTGGTCGGCGTGTTCCCGCAACGCTGCTCGCCACCTTGTTCGTCGTCGAAATAAACACGGTCATTCTCACGCTCTGCGCCAATCACGGCGACAACGGGATTAACCCCACCACCATAGAACCGCTGGAGTCGAGCGTTCTTATAGGACGAAACGCCGGACCGCAGATTATAGTGAAGCACGATTGGCTGAAAACCATCTGCGTCGACTAAGACTCGGTATTCGCCCGGTGCTAACCCTTCGAAACGGAACACGCCGTCAGAATCCAAGGTCGCGGTCTGGCTCCTGGCACTTAGCAGCCAGACGCTGGCCCCTGGAAGGGCCTCGCCGCTGAAGTCGGCTACACGGCCCTTGGCCGAACTCGCCGTTTCCTGCGACACCGCATACGCCGCTGCAAATACAACAAGCATAGTAAGCAGAGAAATCCAATGAGCATCTAAGAGCTTTCTCATCGCGGCGGCCACCACCTTTCAGTTCTTTCAGTCTGTTGACACTTCGCCTGAGCCACGAATCATATCGGCCAGAATGGTCCCGCCCACGAGCATCACACCAACTACGAGAAACCCGGACTGGAGGAATCTGAGATGTCGCAGGGAGTCCGTCTTTGAAAGAACGACGCCTTGTTCGGCAGCTTCGATTACTGATTCTATTGTGACAAACCCACACCCAAGGGAGAGGACCAACAGGATCATTCCGATTGCGGCCAGCGAACGGCGCAGCCGGTCGGAACGGAGGCGCCACCGCCCGAGAAACTTCTGCGAAAGCAAAAGAGCCGCTCCGCCGAAGGTGGCCAAAGTCAGGCTCTGGACATATTGAACCGAGTTGAGTGCGAGCTCAACGAGATCCTTTGACCCCAGAACAGTTTTGTCTTGCTGCCCGGTCCAAGGAAGGAGCGATTGATAGAGCCAATAGACCAAGAGAATGCCGATGGCTGCCGTACCCAGCATACTTACGAATGGCCCTAAATTTCGATTGAGTCTCATCGACGATCCAAGATGAGAGCTAGTATAAATCAGCAGGGACCGGATGGTAAAGATATCCAAGCCGTCCGCGCCCGCCGAGATCCAGAACCCGCTCGCAGAGAGCCCTCTCTCCGGTCAGCAGGCGCAGGCGCCGAGGCCCGAGCAAACCAGCGCGCTGGCCTTCCGACGACTCGCAACGGGCATCGCATCCCGCATCCGCTTAGTTTAATCCACGGCTGTTTAGCGCACAAAGATGCCAGAAGAAAAATCATCGAGCACGGACCTCAGTACCTCGGGGCGTCAGGCTCCGCTCCTCGGGATGTGCGGCTCACTTTTTTTTTGCCTGATGACCTCGCAGGCGCGGGCCGTTACTCGTAGCGGAGGGTTTTCATGGGTTGGACTCGGGTGGCTCGGAGGGCGGGGACGGAGCAGGCCAGGAGGGCTACGGCGGACAGGACCAGGGCGTAGAAGAGGTAGGTGGCGGGGTCGGCGGGGCGGGTGGTGTGGAGGAGGCGGGTGAGGAGGCCCGAAGCCAGGAAGGAACCGACCACGCCCACCACGATGCCGGCCAGGGCCAAGCCCATTCCCTGCCCCAGCACGCGGCGCAGGATGTCGCGGCGGCGGGCGCCGAAGGCCATGCGGATGCCGATCTCGTGGAAGCGCTCGGAGACCACGAAGGAGAGGACACCGAAGATCCCTACTGCCGCCATCACCAGCGCCAAGCCCGCGAATCCGCTGAGAAGCAGCATGGACAGGCGTTCACGGTTGGTGGAGGCGCGTCCCAGTTGGTCCAGGGGGGCCAGACGGTCGGCCGCCAAGTCGGGATCGAGACGCTGCAGAGCGCTGGTCACGGCTAAAGTCAGATCGGACGGCTCCCACTGGCCGCGGATCAAAACGTAGACGGGACGCGGGGAACCTCCCCGGAAGGGCAGGTAGATAGCAGGCGAAGGCATGCGCCGCGGATCGCGCCGCACGTCCTCGACCACGCCGACCACGATAAAGCGTCCCGACCCGTCGCGCAGGCGCAGGCGTGCGCCGATGGCCTCTCCCGGGCCGCCCAGCAGGTTGGCGAAGCTTCTCGAGATGACCACGGCAGGACTTCGCCGCCGTTCCTTGTCGAGCAGCAGACGTCCCGTCACCACCCCGATTCCCAGCGTCTTCCAGTAGGCGGGGCTGACCGCGAAGCAGTCCACCAACTCGCCGCGTCCGCCCGAGGAATAGTCGGTCATCAGCACCTTCGAGGGGACGCCGGGCAGCGGGGGAACCGAGGCCGAGAAGGCCGTCGTCTCGACCCCGGCCAACCGCTGCAGACGTTCGGCCAGAGCCTCCAGCACGTTTTCACGGTGAGCGGCGGTCTGGTACTTCCAGGAGGGAAGGCGCAGCTCCATCGCCAGCACCTTGTCGGCCTGGTATCCAGGATCGACGGCCTGGAGGGCAAGCACGGTGCGGATGAGCACGCCGGCTGCAATAAGAAGCACCATGGCCAGGGCCACTTCGCTGACCACCAGCACACCCCGGACGCGTCCTTCGGCGGTGGTGCCGGTGGCCGTGCGGACATTGCGCAGGGTGACGCTGAGGTTGGGCCGCGAAGCCTTCCAGGCCGGACCGAGTCCGAAGAGCAGCCCGGCCAGCAGGGAGACCAGCAAAGTAAAGAGAAAGACCTGCCAGTCGAGCGAGATCTCCTCGGCCCGCGGCAGCCAGGAGGCGAAAAGACTGCGCAGCACGTCTACGCCCCACAGCGCCAGCAGCAGGCCAACCGCCCCGCTGAGGACGGCCAGCAGCAGGTTCTCGACCACCAACTGGCCCAGCAGCCGGCGGCGGGGGGCTCCCAGTGCCGCCCGCAGGGCGATCTCGCGGCGGCGGCGCGAAGAGCGAGAGAGGAGCAGATTGGCCACGTTGGCGCAGGCGATCATGAGCACCAGGCCCACGGCCGCCAGCAGTGCGCTCAGCAGCTCTCCCGAATCGCCCAGCAGGTCTTGCCGCAGCGGCGCCAGATGGACGTCCCAGTCCCGATAGCTGTCGGGAAGGCTGAGTTCGAGACTCCGCGAGAGGGTCCGCAGTTCGATCCGGGCCTGTGAAAGGTTGGCGTCGTCGGCCAAACGTCCCCATACCCTGAACTGGCGTTCGTCTCCGTCCTGGCGCATGAGGAGGCCGGAGGAGAGCGGTATCCACAGCTCGCTGCCGCGTCCTTTCTCGGCTCCCAGTACGCCGTAGCCGGGCGGGGCCACGCCCACGATCTCCATTTCCCGTCCGTCCACCCGGATCGATCGTCCCAAGACTCCTTCGTCGGACGCGAAGTCGCGCTGCCAGAGTCCGAATCCGATGACCGCCACCTCGGCTGAAGCCCTCACTTCAGAGGGTTCGAAAGCGCGTCCCAGGCTCATGGGACGTCCCAGCAGCCTGAAGAAGTCTTCCGAGACCTCGTCGGCCTCAACCCGCCGCGCTTCCTCGTCCCTGATCAGGCTGACGCGGCTGGAACGGGCCAGCGCAAGGGCCTGGAAGGTGTCCATTTCTTGCCAGATCAGAAAACTGCGCCCCGAGGCCTCGGTCAGGGTCTGGTTGGGCACATATCGCTCATAAAGGCGCACCAGTTGTTCAGGTTGACGGAAAGGCAGGGGCTTGAGCAGGACCGAGTTGACAGCGCTGAATATGGTGCTGTTGGCCCCGATTCCCAGGGCCAGCGACAGCACTGCCACCGCGGTGAATCCCGGATGCAGCAGCAGAATCCGGAGAGCGAACCGCAGGTCACGGGCGACATTTTCCATGCAAACATGTTAAGGGAGCACGCCCTGTACCATTCGCCGGGAGCCGTCGACAGCGGGCTTGCGGGACGCCGGCCTGTCCGTACCTGGGAATCGGCATTGCAAAAGCGGACGGTGCTGGAAATCCAGCAGGCTGAGGACGGCCCGGATGCTAGACCGCCAGGGTGCGGAGGATGATGTAGAGGTCGCGGTGGAGGTCGGAGAGGTGATGGTCGAAGAAGGGTATCAGGGCGCGGGCGGTGAGGGTGACCATGATGAATCCCACCAGCACCTTGAGGGGAAGACCGGCGATGAGGATGTGGATCTGGGGCGCCGCCCTTCCCACGATTCCCAGCAGCACGTCCACGGTGATGCCCACCACCACGATGGGCATGGCCAGCTTGACTCCCAGGTAAAAGAGTCCCGAGGAAATGCGCAGCATCTCGTCGAAGAGCTGGCCGGAGAGGCTGGCCGTGAGGGGCGGGACGATCTGGTAGCTGTCGACCATGGCCTGGAAAAACCAGATGTGGGCGTCCATGATGAGGAAGAGGGTGATGGCGGCCAGGTTGTAGAGCACAGCCAGGACCGAGATTTCGACGTTGGTCTGAGGATCGATGACGTTGACCAGGCTGAATCCCATCTGAAAGCCCATCACCGTGCCGGCCAACTGCAGGGCCGCCAGGAAGATCTGCCCCGCCAGCCCCAGCATCAGCCCCACGGCCATTTCTGAAGCCAGTCCCAGCACCACCGTCACCGGATCGAGCGAGGGCAGAGTGATTTGGCTTCCGATGACCGGATAAAGGACGGCGCACAGGACCAAGGCCAGCACCACCCGGATGGACCGGGCGATGGCAAAGCTGCCCCAGAAGGGAGCGAAGATCATCAGACCGCCCACCCGTGCCAGAAGCAGGGCGAAGCCGATGAAGTACTCCGGGGTGTTGCCGATGTCGATCATCTCAAGTTCAAGCCTCTAAACCAACTGGGTGATTTGATGAAAGAGGTTGATGGTGAAGCTGACCAGACGGTTGAGCATCCAGGAGAGCAGAATCAGGGCCATGACCAGCACCACGATGATGCGGGGCACGAAGCTGAGGGTGGGGTCGTGGATAGAGGTTACGACCTGGACCACACTGATGAGCAGTCCCACCGCCAGGCCGATCAGCAGCAGCGGGCCGGCCAGCCACAGAACCTGCATTCCCACTCCGTGCAGCATCTCGACTACGGTTGCTTCGGTCATGAGCGAGGGTCCTCCGGGCCGATCAGGCGAATCCTTCGATCAAGGAGGTGACCACCAGCGTCCAGCCGTCCACCAGCACGAAGAGCAGGATCTTGAAGGGGGTGGAAATGACGATGGGCGGCAACTGCATCATCCCGATGGAGAGCAGCACCGAACTGATGACCATGTCGATGATCAGGAAGGGCAGAAAAATGACAAATCCGATGGTGAACGCCGCCTTCAGTTCCGAGAGCATGAAGGCGGGGATGATGACGCGCAGAGGAAGGTCGTCGGGCGTCCGCGGCTGAGGCAGCTTGCCGACCTTGACGAAAAGGGCCAGCTCCTTCTCATTGGCGTGTTTGAGCATGAAGGTGCGGATGGGCGCGGCCGCGGCCTCCAGTGCTTCCTGGCCCTGCAGCGTCCCCTGCTGGTAGGGCACCACCGCACCCTGGTAGATCTGCTCCAGCGTGGGACCCATCACGAACAGGGTGAGGAAGAGCGAGAGTCCGATGAGGATCTGGTTGCTGGGCGCCCCCTGCGTCCCCAGCGCCTGCCTGATGAAATGCGCCACCACGATGATGCGCGTAAAGGCCGTCATCGAGATCAGCATGGCCGGCAGAAAGGAAAGCAGGGTCAGGATGGCCAGCAGTTGCAGAGGAACCGAGTAGCTGTCGCCCGAGTCGAAGTTGACGTTGAGATTGGGCGAGGGCGGACTGGCCTGCTGCTGGGCCCAGGCCGGAACGGTCAGCGCTCCCAGCAACAAGAACAGGACCAGCCAGCGCTTGCAGGCACGGCTCCTCTTTGGGCCGAGGGTGCTCACAGCCCCATCTCCCCCAACAGACTTCTAAAAGACTTGAATCCAGGCCTCGACTCCGCGGCGGCGTTGTCGGAGGCATCCTCCTCAGCCTGCGGTTCGGGCTTTTCGCCCAGGGCCGAGACCAGCGAGATATTGCTGCTGGTGGCCCCCAGGAGGTAGCGCTGACCGTCGACCTGCACCACCAGCAACTGGCGCTTGTCGCCCAGGGAAGTCCGCTCCTCCACCTGGATGCTTCGGTCAGGCCCGGAAAGACCCAAGCGGTTCTGAAGGTGCATGAAAAGGCGGTAGAACAACCACACCAGTCCTAGAACCAGCGCCAAGGCCATGAAGCTCTGGGCGTAAATCATCTATGCCTCCCACCCCACGTCTGAAATCTGGATGCTGGCGCCGCTGTCAGAACTGACGACTTCGGCCTGAGCGATGGTGACGCCTTCGATGGTCAGGAGGACGGTTTCGTGTGCGGGTCGGTCCAGCACCACCGTGTCGCCGACCTCCATCTCGAGGATCTCCTTGACCTTCTTGACGGCCTTGCCGATGAGAATGTCGATGCGGTAGGGGATATCGCCGAAGCGGTCCAGATCGACCTGGGCCAGCTCCAGGCCCAGCTCTTGGGGGGAACGGCGCAAGTCTTCGCCTTCGGGCTTGACCGTGGATTTAGCTGCGGGTTTAGCTGCGGACTTGACTGCCGACTTGGTCTGACTGGCGGCCGCATTGGAAGTTTCCTGGGCCGCCTCTTGTGTTGCGGGACCGGCCATGGTGCCCCCTCCTCGCTCACTGAATCAACAACTCGGTGATGTAGACTTCTTTCAACTTTCCGCAATTCTCGGGAAAAACGCTGCCGATCTGCGTCAGCAACTCGTCTTTAAGCTGCTGACGGCCTCCGGGGGCGTTCAACTCATCGCTGGTCTTGCTGCCTATGGCAAAGATGAGGCGGTCTTGCACCCTGGGTTGAAAGGTGACCTCGTCGGAAAGGCCCCTCGATTCCCCATCCTCAGGGCGATAGAGTCCCAAGGTGACCGAAAGCCTCACGAAGCGCTGCTTGCGCGTGTCGTCGGCCAACTGGATGACGATGGGATCCAAGGGGAAGGTCTCGTTGACGATCTCAGGCGGAGCGCTTGCCTCCACCTGGCTGTCGGCCGAAGAGAAGATGCCTCCCAAATAGGCTCCCAGTCCGGCCGAGATGATTGCGAAAAGAAATCCGACAGGCAGGATGATCCAAAGTTTGGAGCGCTTCTTGACCGCTTGTGCTTCCTGCCCTGCTTCGTTTGCCTGTAGTTGCTCGGCCACGTTCATCACCTCCGACGACCAGCGAGGAAGCAAAGGGGATGCCAAAAAGAGAAGACCGGCGCAAACCCCTTGAAAGCCAGGGGTTTGCGCCGGTCCGGGGGGGGAGGAAGGCGTCACGGGTCCTGCTCGAGCCGACAGAATCTTGACGATTATCGGCGTCGAGCGTCAGATTTACCGCTTGAGGGCGATGGCTTCCTGAACCACCTCGTCGGCCGTAATGACCAGGCGAGAGTTGGCTTGGTAGGCCCTCTGGAAGATGATGAGCTTGACGAACTCCTCGGCGATGTCGACGTTGGAGCTCTCGAGGGCATTGCCCCTGATCACCCCGCGTCCGCCCGTGCCGGGCTCGCCTACGGAAGGATCTCCCGACTGGGCCGTCTTGGAATAGAGGTTGGAGGCCACCTTGACCAGTCCTTGGGGATTGGTGAACTTGGCCATGGCGAGCTGCCCCAGCGGGGAGGTCTCGCCGTTGGAGAAGAGTCCCTCGATCACGCCGTTGCGGCGAACCACGATGCCGGTCAGGGATCCGGCCCCGTTTCCGTCCTGGAAAGTAAGCTGGGTTTCATTGGGAAGATTGAACTGGGTGATGAATCCCTGGCCGTTCTCGTCGAAGAGATCCCAGTCGAAGGTGAGGTCGTTGGCTCCGTTGGCTAATCCGCTGATGGTGATGCCGGTGACGTCGCTGCCCGCCGGCAGGGCGCCTCCGGTGGTGGTTACGGTATCGATTCGGCCGTCGCCGTCGAAGGTGATCGATCCCGATTCCAAAACGGCGGGCGGATCTCCCACTGCGCCCCCCACGTCCTCGGCGGGAAGCTGCACTTCGTAGTCCCACCCCGAAGCCGTGCGGGTGAAGTGGAGGGTGATCTGGTGATCTTCGCCCAAGGAATCGAAGACGCTGACGGCGGTGGTGAAGATCTCGCCTTCCGGCGTGTCGACGTTGAGGTTGGCCCCGATGCGCAGCAACGAAGTGGCGCGAGGTTCCAGCCCGGTGTCGGGCACGATCTGGACGGGCTGCAAGCCGGAGTTGAGATTGACTTCCCCGTCGATGGCGGGATAGCCCAATACGAAGAGTCCCTCGCTGTTGGTGAGAAACCCGTCGGGGCTGATCTGGAAGTTGCCGGCGCGCGTATAGAACTGAGAATTGACGCCGTCGCCGACCACGAAAAATCCTCCGCCCTGGATGGCCATGTCGGTGGGGATCTGGGAGTCCTGCAAAGAGCCTTGGGAAAAGGTCTCGGCCAGGCGCTCGGTGCGGGCTCCCTGCCCCAGTTTAAGCAACTGATTGCTGCCCGAGATGAGTTCCGCAAAGTGGATGTTGTTGACCTTGTAGCCGACAGTATTGGTGTTGGACAGGTTGTTGCCCACCACTTCGATACCCAGTGAATTGGCAACAAGGCCTGACAGTCCGGTAAAAAAAGCTCCACCCATGGTCTTCCTCCTAACGTTTACGTGCTTGCCCTCCATAGCTTTCAGCGTAGGAGGGCAGGCTCAATTAACTGCTCTCGCCGTCGTCGGCAGCGCCACCTGAGTCGGTCGCGCCCGGGTCTTGGGGAGCGTCCGGCTCGGCCGGGGCGTCGGGCTCCTGAGCGCCGGCCAGCAACTGTTCGAAAATGGCTTGGTTGATCTCTCCCAACTGGCGGATCTTGACCAGCTCATCGAGCGAGCTGAACTGGGCCACCTGGGACACGAACTCGGTATTGGCCACCGGTTCCAGCGGATCCTGGTTGGCTATCTGAGCCACCAGCAAGCGCAGGAACTCGAAGCGGCCCAACTGCTGGTTGCCAAAGCTGGCAGTGGGGTCCGAGTTGCCTAGAATGGGGTTGAATCCTACTTCCATGATGTCTCTTCCTTCATTCCTGCCTAGGCCACCAGGCTGATGAGTCCCTGATGGCTGCGTGGACGGTTGTTGCTCTCTTGCTGGGAAGAATCGGAGTTCCTTCGGGAGTCGGCTGAATGCTGCTGCTGAGCTTTGCCGCCCTCTCCAGGACGCTGCTGTCCCTGCTGGGCGTCTGCCTGGGAGCGTCCGGCGTCGCCGGAATTCATGTTCTGCACCTCCACCGACTGAATGCGCACGCCGCCTTCGGAGAGGCGGTCGGCCAGCGCCGGCAGACGATGCTCGAGCAGGGCCCTGACCTCGGGATCCTCCACCAGGAAACGGGTCGTCAGGGTGTTGTCGGCGCCCAGCCGGGTGTCGATCTGAATGCGTCCCAAGAATTCGGGCTTGAGGCGGATCTCGAAGTTCTGCCCGCCCTCGCTTTGAAAGAGCCGTGCGCTGCGCACGATTTGATTGAAGACCTGGTCCTGATCGGCGCCGCGGATGTTCTGGTAGGGAGCTTCCGCGGCTGCGGCGGGGCGCGTTTGGGCAGCCGTCGATGCGCGCGGCTCGGCGCCGGCGGCGGTCAAGGCATCCGAAAAACTGCCTTCGGCGCCGGAGCGTGCGGCGATTGACGGCGAAGAGGCTTGGGCGTTTGTCTGAGCCTGCGGCTGGCCGGCCCGCGCGCTCTGGTTGGAAGCGCGGGACGGGTCTCGGTAGGGCTGCTCCTGGGAGCCGTCCCGGTCTCCCTGGGACTGCTGACGGCTGTCCAAGGCCGGAGCCGATTGACTTTGCGAGGCGCCGCTAGAAGAAGCCGATGAGGAGCCGCCTGGCCAACTTCCCTGCCCGGCGCCCTCCTCCTTGGAGGAACGCAGAACCTGATCGGCGGCGACCGACGCGCCTACCAGGCGGCGCACATCGACGCCTCGAAGGTCTTCGGGCAGACCCTCCGTCGCCCTCGACTGGCGGCCACTGCGAGCCACAGCCTCGTCGATGACTTGATCGAGGTCGAGGGTGGACGGGGGAGCGGCCAGGCGGGTGCGCAGGGCTTTGGCGGCGGCTGCGTCGATGTGGGGTTCGATTTCAACGATGGGACGCGAAGGGGCCGTCCGCGGAGCGGCCTTCTCGACTTCGCTCTGGACATCCTGCCCGCTCTGGCCGATAAACAGGGTTTGGCGGGTCTCCGATCCTTGGGGAACCCTGGTCCCAGGGGTCACCACTGGAGGCTCGCCCTCGACGACGACCCCGGTATAAAAAAGATCTTCGGCGTCGATGTCTTGTTGCCGTGAGGCGGAATCGGCGGAGCCCTTGAGAAACTGGACTTCCTCCTGGGCGGAATCCTCTTGCACATGGATCTGTTCTGCCGCCAGACCCTCTTCCTGCCCCTCGACCAGGCGCGCTATCAGTTCCTGGATGAAGTCGGCGCTCACCTGGCCGTCCCCCAGAGGAACCGACCCCTGGGCCTCTCCGGCGAATAAAGATTCGGGCGATATGAATTGAATCGGCTGCATGATTCTCCTTTTCCGGCGCACCTCTCTTTCGCACTCACCGTGCCAAATCGCGAGGCAAGATTTTAAATGGCTGTGAATAAAGGTTTTTGTTGATTTCTGGAGAGCAGGACAGGGAGTCTTTAGGCAGATCTTGCCCAGCAGACTCGGAAAGAATCACACCGCCAGACTAGGAATATCGAGGTGCTGCGTAGCTCTGAGGCAATGCTTGCACCACGGCCATGGCTCGGTCAAGTCAAAATAGCCAAATTGATTGCAGCAGTGAGCCACGATAAACTGGCTTGCCTGAGATGCGATACCGATTCCGTCAGCTCTGTGAAGCGACGCGCCGGGTACTGCTTCTACTCGTATGCGGGCTCGTCTTAGCTTGCCACGAGAAGCCAGTTAAAACGCCCGTTCCACAGTCGAATCATCAAAACCAAGAGCTGATCGAGGCAGGTGACCGCCATTTTCGAATGCACCATCTCTACGGCTGGCACCAAGCCGAGAGGCTCTTTCGTCAAGCCTCAGACATCCACCCCACAAGGACTCTCCGGCAAAAGATTCAAGTTAGCAGGCTCTTGCAGTTGATCCGGCTTCAGCAGGAGTTGGATACCGTCGTGAGCCGGCAAGCAGCGGCAGAGGCTTGCCGCGAGTACACGAGCGAGCCAGCCGAGCGACTTTGCAGCCTGTTAGGTCATCCCCCTTCGGCCACTGAGCCAGCGGAACGAGCCGACTGGTCCTCTCCGTCTCTAGAGTCGTTGGTGCTATTGCTGGAAGGGGAGAGTCGGGGAGAAACTGAGGTCCCTGCCGGCCAGTCGGGACTTCCGGCTCCGGTACTCACTTATCTCCGCCTTCGCAGGGGCGAAGCGGCGCCCCAGGAGATTCTGGACACGGATCCGCTATTCGCAGAGGCACAGGCTCGCCTGGGCGAACAGCGCTTAGACAACCACGAGCCAGTCGCGGGTCTGCTTGCTTTGCAGGAGGCTCTGTCCCTCGTCGAAGGTTATACGCGGGTACTGGCCAGGCTTGGGAGCTACGAGCTTTATTCCGCGGGTGCTTATGCAAAAGCCGCCGAGCACTTTGGCAGGGTTCTCGACAAGCACCCCAGGCACCTGGAGTCCTTGCTGGGGTTAGGAGTCTCGCTTCATTATCAAGCGCATTATCCCAGGTCAAACCAAGTCCTGAATCGTTTGATTAAGGCCGTAGATCAGGCCGGGGACGAGACCCAGGCGAGACAGAAGCATTTTCGCGGCGAGGCATTCTACTATTTGGCTTTCAACGCCTATCAAGCTCGCCAAGAGAAGGCCGCCTGGTCGTACGTCCAGCAAGCCGAGGAGCAGTTGGGCGGGACTGTTAAGGCCCTATACCTGGGCGGTTTGGTCGCTTATCACACTTCACGGCCCGATGAAGCCCGGCGAAGGTTCAACGCCATCTCTCGCCGGAATCCCCCCTGTCCCACATATTATTTTCTAGGCAAGCTGGAAAAAGAGCGTGATGACATCGAGCGATTCTTGTCGATGTTCGCCCTGACTCCTTTCTGCTTCGGCGTGGAGATCGACCGCCTTGAAAGGAGCGTGGACTCGGCTAGCGCCCTTCCTCGGGAAGACCCCCGACGATCCCTGCGGCTTTCCCGGGCTAAGAGTGAACTATCCGAGTACTGCGAACAGGCCCGAGGCTACGCCTCAAGGATGTTGGACACCCTCAGCATCTGTTCGAAATGTGACGATCAACGTCGACAAGCTATTGAGTCAACCATAACGACTCTAATGAGCTCCGAGGGAAGAAAAGATGAGTAAGCTGCGATGGCAGACCACCTCGTATCTTCGCTCAAAGCTCCGCGGGGGCTCTTGATTCTGGTCATGGGCATCCGTCGCCCCGCGCCTCAAGTCAATCATCAATGACAGATCAGTTGACCGACGAAAGCCATCAATGATACGGTTCTCGGGAGGAGCCGATGTAATATTAGTTCCAAGAATTACTATTTTATCCTATTGATCTCGATCCTACTGATTGGATTCACCTGGTACCAATATTTCAAGTGGGAGCACCTTCAGAGGGACAGGGCCTCGTTGCTCGAGGAGAGGCACATCCCGACACCGATTCAAGGACTTCATCTAGATCTTGCAGGTGAAACTCTCCTGGTAGAGCCCGATCTGGATGCTAGCGGTCAGCCAACTCAGGCAGAATCCCGCTTGGGATTGCTGCTCGTATCCAGCGATCAATGTCCCGCCAGCCGACAGAATCTGCGCCGGTGGAATCTCCTCTTTCGGCGCCTGCCGGAAGGAAGGACGCTTGACATTTGGATCCTGACGTTGGACGGGCTAGAGATACCCGGGCAAGTGGCCGCGACTCTTCGTGGAATGGGCCGGTCGCCCAAGATATTGCGTCCTCGAAACCCTACGGTGTTCCCATTGAAGACGGGTATTGCGGCAACGCCAACCACGATACTGCTCACAGAAAACCACTCTATCGAGATGATCTCGCTGGGCCTTCTCGACGAGAGTCGAATCGAAGTTCTGACTCAGCGTCTTCGCCTCGAACCACCTAACCAGCCAAACGAAAGGACAAGTTTGTGAGGATTAAGTTTACGAATGTCTTAACCCTGCTCATATTGAGCTTCGCCCTGTTGACCCTTCTAGTCGCAGCTCCGGTTTCCGCTCAATTTGCCGGCCAAGACCATTGCTGCGGCGATGCTCAAGGATGTACCGACCCAGGCACTGAAGACTGTCTGGTCGGCGACGATTGCGGACCCGACATTTGGTGCTGCGCCAATATGTGCGGAACCTAAATGCAGCTAGTTTCATTATTTCTTAGAGAATTGAGAAACTCAGGGAGAAGCTTGGCGAAATCGCCGAGCTTCTCCCTGAGCAGTGTACTGGTATTGGCGTTGGCCATCGCAGCCTTCACCAGTGTCCTGAGCTTGTTCTACACCATCTTTCTGAAGCCGCTGCCGTACGAACGGAACGATCATACTGTCGTCTTTCGTGCGGAAGACAGACTGGAGTCAATCGCACCGGTCCACTACCGGACGCTGTCGTCCCAAATCACGACATTTGAATCCCTTGCCATCTTTGCGCAGCAAACACGCGAAGTCCAAGGACTCAATCGGCCTCTCCGTGTTCCGGCGGCCTTCGTTTCATCCAGTTTGTTTCAAGTTCTACGGCCGCGTCTGACCCGAGGACGGGTTTTCGACGCTCGGGAAGACACGCCCGGTGGACCCAAGCTGGCAATTGTCAGCGAATCGCTGTGGCGCAACCGCATGGCCGCCGCTGCGGATCTTGAAGAGCAGAATCTGACCATCGGCGACGAAAAGTACGCCGTCATCGGGGTTATGGGCGAGGACTTCTCTTTTCCTTCAGACGACATCGACCTATGGTTACCGGCGAGCGTGGCCCTGCCGCGGACCTATGACAGCCCTTTTGCCCGAATCATGAATCTGACGGGCAGTCTTGAATCTGGGATTTCACTGGAAGCCGCCGAGGCTGAAGTGAGAGCCGTCCTGGAAGCAGTTGCCGCCCAAGCCCCGAGAACTCGGCGAGGGCCTCCAGTCACTTTGAGCTACCTGCGCGAGCACCTCTCGGGGGACGCTTCATATCAGTATCGGGTCTTGATGATGGCCGCTCTTTTTGTCTTGGCGGTGGGCGTGATCAGCATGGTCAACCTGCTCTGGATTAGAGGACGCAAACTGCAGAATGACACGGCTATCCGCTTGGCACTCGGCGGCGGCGGGCTGCGCTCAAGCTTTACCCTGCTGGCCGAGTCGCTTCTCCTTTCGGCGGCTGCCGCCTCGGTCGGGCTGATCTTAGCCTATTGGTGTCTGAGACTTTTGCAATCTCTGGGCAGAGACCAAGTCGCCCGCCTGTCTGAGGTGGGGCTCCATCCGCCGGTTGTGTTGGCGGTGGGCCTGGTTTCTCTCGCAGGAGTTGTCATAGCTACGCTCTCGAATCGCATGCGCCTATCTGACAAGAGGATGATCCGAGTACTGCAAGGCGGGGCCGTCCGAGACGGTAAACAACCTGCCCTCTTGTTTCAGAACTTTCTCATCGTAGTTGAATTTGCTTTGACCCTGGTGCTGGTCAGCGGCACCGTTCTTCTCGTACGCAATCTCGTTGAGGTCGGCAATCTTGAGCTTGGCTTCGATGGGAATCAGGTTTTGGCCCAACAGATCGTACTGCCGCGCTCTACCTATTCTGAGAAGGAGTCGAGCAGGGTCTTTTTTGAGCGAGCGGTCGATGGGCTTGAGGGTCTAGCCGTAGTCGAGTCTGCCGGTGCCGTCACTTCCCTCCCCTTAAGCGGTGTAGGTCGTTTCGGCAAGTACGTCAGCCGCGAGATCAGCAACCGGAACCATGACCCGGTCACGGCTGACCGCTTCGTGGTTGTTTCCGGCTATTTCGAAGCGCTTGGAATTCCGCTCCTGCGAGGACGTCTTTTCGGTCACGAGAAGGATGGCCCTGAAAACCAGTCCGCTGTAGTGATCGACTCCAAATTGGCAGATTTCCTCTGGCCCGGAACGGATCCGATCGGCAAGGAGCTTGGCAGAATGATGGGAGGAGACCTGATCTGGGGACGTGTCATCGGTGTGGTCGGGAGCGTTCGCAAGTACGCCATCGACGAAGAACCGATGTCGCTCAGGCGTCGCGGTCAAGTGTATGAACCTCTGGGCGGTCAGATGGATAACGGCACTCGAGCTCTGTATCTGGTCGCGCGTACATCGGAGGAGCCGGCGGCTTTCGAAACCGCCGTCCGGCGAGTCGTCGGCCAGATCGATCAAGCCGCCCCCTTCGCCTCTACGGTGGTCGTTGACGACTTGGTGCGTGACTCGCTCGCCGAGTCGAATTTCTATGCTTTTGTCATGTCCCTATTGGCTCTCGCGAGTGTGGCGATTGGTTTCCTCGGTCTCTATGGAGTGACGGCCTCCATTGCGGCCGCACGACGCCCGGAATTGGGAATCCGGCTGGCTTTGGGTGCCCACCCGCTTCAACTCCTTCGCCGGATTCTATTCGACGGCGCGGCAAGCATGCTGGCAGGTCTCATTGCCGGCGTCCTGTGTGCCCAAGCCTTTCGCGAAGTCCTGGCAAGCCTCTTTTTCGATGTGGGTCAACTGGCTTGGAGCGATCTGTTGACGGGGGTGTCTGCACTTCTCATCGCAGGCTTGCTGGCCTGCTTCATTCCAGCGCTGCGGGTTGCAGTCCAGCCCCCGGCGAAAGCCTTTCAGATCCTCAATCGCTCGACTGCCTAGGTGCATGAGAATGAAGATTCCTCGCCTCTCTTTGCCTTTCTATCTTCTTTGGTTCATCACTCTGTTGCTTCTATCGGTCGTGGCCGGACGTCTTTACGTCAACAATCGCGCTCTTGAGAACCTCATCACATCTGAAATCGAAGCGGCGCGACAGGATTGTGAGTTTGCCCCTTTTGACCTCTCCTCAGTCCGCCAGGATTCGCTGAAGCAACTGGGTTCGGTAGGTCAACTTCAGGAAGAGGAAGCCCTCCGGTTGCTCACGCTCAGAAGCGACCCCGTCTCCGCTCTTGATCGTCCGCAGGGGGCCTTGTCCAGTGTTCTCAGACGAGAAAACCGCGACAGGCCAGTGGATGTTTGGGTGATCACCAATCAAGAAGGTGCCTCCTTGGCTGAGATCCCCGATCACCTCTTGGCGGCCTCCCGGACCAGGGTGCAGCTCTTTTACCTGGAAGATCCGGTGACGTTCGAACTTCAGACCGGCATCCGCACGATACCGGCAACACTGTTGCTGGGGCAGGAGAAGCAACCCCTTTTTGTGGCGTTCGGCACACTCGATGAAGCCGCCGCGGAAGTCCTCGTCAACCGAGTCGGGCAATACTCCGGGGGCGAACCTCATCTTTCGTTCCCTTATGTCAGAAGCGGAATTTCGTCTGAACTGCAACCGCTATCCGCACGAGGCGAGGCTTTTGACTCGCTGCACTAGAGCCAGCGTTTGCGGCGGAAGTAGAGGAGCATGACCAGGGCGATGAGGAGCATCAGCAGGAGGACGGCGGGGTAGGCCCACCAGACTTGCAGTTCGGGCATGTAGTTGAAGTTCATGCCGTAGACCCCGGCCACGAAGGTGGTGGGAATGAAGATGGTGGCGATGATGGTGAGGACCTTCATCACCTCGTTCATCTTCTGGCTGAGGCTGGAGAGGTGCAGGTCGATGAGCCCGGAGGTGGTCTCGCGCAGGCTCTCGGTCTGCTCCATGACCATCACGGCGTGATCGCGCAGGTCGGTCAGAAAGACATGATTAGCCTCGTCGATGAGTATATGCTCTTCCTTTTTGAGGCTTTCGACCACCTCGCGCATGGGCCATACCGCCCGCCGCAATTCGGCGGCCTCCATTTTAAGTTCAAAGATTTCTTCCCGTTCGGGGAGAGGCTCGCGCATGAGGCGGTTAGCCAATTCCTCGGAACGCTCGCCCAGGGTTTCGGCGACTACGAAGTACTGATCGACAACGGCGTCGAGTAAGGCGTAGGCCAAATAGTCGGGTCCGCGCGAACGGATGCGTCCGCGCCCGCCCCGCAGGCGTTCGCGCACCCCATTAAAGAAGTCGCCCACCCGTTCTTGAAAGGTGAGCACGAAACCCCTTCCCACGATCAGGCTGAGTTGCTCGATCTGCAGCTTGCCGTCCTGGTAGTTGAGCATCTTGGCCACCACGTAGAGGTGGTCGTCGTACTCTTCGATGGTGGGGCGCTGATCGGTATCGAGGATGCTCTCCTGCACCAGCGAGTGAAGTCCCAGGTGTTCTCCCAGGCGCCCGATGACTTCAACATCGTGCAAGCCGTCAATATTGATCCAGGAGACGGTAGTACGGTCGCGATAGGGAAAGCACTCCTCGACCGACCTGAGCTCCTTTTCCTCGAGGTTTTCAAGGTCGAAGTCGATGACGCGGAAGCGGACTCTCTCCAACTTGCGTTCGCCGATATGAACCAGGGTCCCCGGCGCAGCGCCCACCGGGCGCTTGGCGCGGCTCCTCTTGAGACGGATCACCATCCTCCTTAGGATACCCCGCTCCTCCGACACCGCCGCCGGGCCCGGCCCGAGGCTGGCCGCCACGACGAAGCGTGCTTGCATGGTTCCCGTGGGCTTGCAGTATTATGGGCGGGATGAGTTCGCCGGACCCCCCTCAGGCATCCGAGTTCCCTCCCCTTAACTGGGAGGACGCCGACTCCCATTCGCCTCCCATCGCCTATGAACTGGAGCGCGAGAAGAAGACGGCCAGCGACCGCTCGCTGCCGCTGGAACGGCGCATCGAGGCCTTCGAGGACATCATCGATTCGGAAGTAGGCGACACGTCCCAATCGCGGGCCCGCAACCTGGAACGGCAGGTCGACCTGCGCCAGATCTATCTCAAGTTCGAGGGCGGCAATCCCAGCGGGACGCAGAAAGACCGCATCGCCTTCGCCCAGGCCATGGACGCGCTGAGACGCGGATTCGATACCGTCACCATCGCCACCTGCGGCAACTACGGCGTAGCCACCGCCCTGGCCTGTTCGCTGTGCGGGCTCGACTGCGTCGTCTACATTCCCGAGGGCTACCACACCAAGCGCATTAAAGAGATGCAGCAGTACCCGGTGCAGATCGAACGCGTCCCGGGCGACTATGAGGCCGCCGTCGAACAGTCGCGTGAGCGGGCCGAGAAGGACGAGATTTACGACGCCAATCCGGGCGGAAGCAACGTTGCCATTCAGCTCAAGGCTTATGGCGAGATCGCCAACGAGATCTATGACGATCTGCGCGACGCTCCCTCGGCGGTGGCGGTTCCGGTCTCTAACGGAACCACCCTGTTGGGCATCTACAGGGGATTCCTCAGCCTCTACCGGCGCGGACGCACCTCGCGCATGCCCCACATCGTGGCCGGCTCGTCTCACAACAAGAATCCCGTCGTCAGCTCCTTTCTGCGGGGCGACGAGCGCTGCCGCGACCTGGCCCCCGAGCGCATCCGCGAGACCGAAGTCAACGAGCCCCTGATCAACTGGCATTCCATCGACGGGCAAGGGGCGCTGGACGCCATCCGGGCCACCTCGGGATGGGCCGAGCACGGCAGCGACCGCGCCATGAAGTCCTACTCGCGGCTGTTGCGCGAGCAGGAAGGGCTGATGGTGCTGCCGGCATCTACGGCGGGACTCATCGCCCTGCTCAAGGGCCACGCCAAGAATCCTCTGCCCGCCGACCGCTACGTCGTCATCCTCACAGGAAGGAAATCATGAGCCAAGACAGTCGAATCCCTCCTGCGCGCCTGCCCGAAGGCAAAGCCATCGTCTACTGCCAGGGAGCCTTCAACACCCCCAACGGGAAGACGGCTCACGGCCTGGTGCGCCGCACCCGCCGCTATGAGGTGCTCTCGGTTGTCGACTCGCTCTACGGCGGACGCGATGCCCGCGAGGTGCTGGACGGGGTTCCCCGAAGCATCCCCATCTACGCCTCGCTGAAAGAGGCCATCGAGTCCGCTTCGGGACAGGCCACCCATCTGGTGGTGGGGCTGGCTCCCGACGGCGGACGCCTCAGTCCCAAAGCCCGTCAGGACGTCCTCAAGGCGCTGCAGGCAGGACTCAATGTGGACTGCGGACTGCACGACTTCCTCAGCGAAGACCCCGAGCTGATCAAGGTCTCCGCCGCCTCGGGAGCCGTCATCCGCGACATCCGCAAGCCTCCCCACCGCAAGGACCTGCACTTCTTCACCGGCAAGATCGAGGAGGTCGATTCCTTCACCGTGGCCTTGCTGGGGACCGATTCGGCGGTGGGCAAGCGCACCACCGCCTGGCTGCTGGTGGACGGCCTGCAAGAGCTTGGACACAGCGCCGAACTGATCGGCACCGGCCAGACGGCTTGGATGCAAGGAGCCCGCTACAGCATCGTCCTCGACTCGCTGGTCAACGACTTCGTGGCCGGCGAGATCGAGCACGCCGTCTGGAGCGCTTGCAAGGAAGAGCATCCCGACGTGATCGTGCTGGAGGGACAGGGCAGCCTCATGAATCCGGCCTATCCCGGCGGCTACGAGCTGCTGGCGGCGGGGCGTCCCGACGTGGTGGTGGTGCAGCACGCGCCGACGCGCAAGGAGTACGACGGTTTTCCGGGATATCCGCTGCATTCCCTTTCCCAGCAGGTGGAGGTCATCGAGATGATCTCGGGCCGTCCTGTGGTGGCCATCACCGTCAACCATGAAGGCATGAGGCCCGAAGAGGTTCCCGGGGCCTGCGAAGACATCCGCCACGACACCGGCCTGCCCGCCTTCGACGTCTTGCTGGACGGCCCCCAGGGACTGGCCCAGGAGATCGCCAAGTACCTGAAGAATCGCAGCGACGGGCCTCACACCGCCGAGAGCAATTAAGCCTTCACCGCGGTCACTGGAACCTGACTTGTGCGTGAACTTGTTGGCCTCCTTGTGGCCCTAACCTGTCCACCGGCCGTCGTGCCAAGACTCCGGCTGATCTACCCCGGCGCCCATGGCTCTGATATTCTCCGGCTGACGCGTAGCACTCGAAGGAACAGGGGCAACCCGTATGGAATCACGGCAAACCGACTCTGCACTGGATTCACTGCTGGTTTTGGAGCGTCTCGAGGTGGGGCCGGTACGGTTGGAACGCCGGCGCCTGCGGGCCGCTTACGTCGTTACGCCCCTGCGGGGAGAGACTTCCAGCTTCGATTTCGAATACGCATTCGAAGAGGACGTCTTCGACCCCAAGTCGCCCGCCGACCACAACCTGGCGGCCCTGATGGCGGCTCAGGTGGCCCTCAACTACGGGCTCTTCTGCCGGCAAATCCTCTTTCAAGGCCCCTTGGACGAAGCCGACCGCCTCTTCCTGAAGGAAATGGCGGCCAACACGGCCCGCGAAATCTACGTCAAGAAGATTCTCCAGCCCAACCCCTTTCTCACGGGGCTGGAGCTTCCCTTTAGGCCCCGGCGGTTGGACAGCTATCTGCAAGCCGAGATGATCTTTTCAGACCCCTTGCCCGAAGAGGACGCCTGGGACCGATCTCCCTGGACGGGCGAACGCCGCAGCCTCGCCATTCTCAGCAGCGGCGGCAAGGACTCGCTGCTCTCCCACGGACTGCTGGAAGAGGCCGGATACGAGGTCCACCCGGTCTTCGTCAACGAGTCGGGACGTCATTGGTTCACCGCCCTCAACGCCTACCGCCACTTTTCACGCCAGGTCCCCAACACGGCCCGCGTGTGGACCAATTCCGACCGCCTCTTCAACTGGATGCTGCGCCAACTGCCCTTCATCCGTCCCGACTTCAACCGTCTGAGGGCCGACATCTATCCCGTCCGCCTGTGGACCGTGGCCGTCTTCCTGGCTGGCGCCCTCCCCCTGCTGCGCAAGCGCAAGGTGGGGCGGCTGGTCATCGGCAGCGAGTTCGACACCTCCGTCCGCACGCGCCATCAGGGCATCACCCACTACGACGGCCTCTACGACCAGAGCCGCTACTTCGACAACGCCCTCTCGCGCTTTTACCGGCGCAAGGGCTGGACGCTGAACCAGTTTTCGGTGCTGCGTCCCTTGTCTGAACTGCTCATCGAGAAGATCCTGGCCGAACGCTATCCCCACTACCTGCGCCTTCAGCTCTCCTGCCACGCCGCCCATAAAGAGCAGGGTGAGAAGGAGCCGGGCGATGGCGAAAAGGGGCGAGTGCTCCCCTGCGGACGCTGCGAGAAGTGCCGCCGTATCGTCTCCATGCTGACGGCGCTGGGACAGGACCCCGCCGCCCTCGGATACACTCCTCAGCAACAGCAGGAGTGCCTGGCCGCATTCGCCCAAAAGGGCTCACACCAGGAGGCGGCCGCAGCTCTTCAGGTCGCCCACCTGCTGGTGGAGCGGAAGGTCATCGCACAGGACTCTCCCCTGGGACGCAAGGCCAAGCCCCATCCCGAGTCGCTCAAGCTGCGCTTCGACCGCGAGCACTCGCCGCCCGACGGACTGCCCGAGGACGTGCGCCGCAAGCTGTGGCCGCTGATGCTGCACCACGCCGCGGGAAGCGTCCGCCGCAGCGGGCGTTTGTGGATCGACTTCGACCCCCTCGGCGACGAGTCCCTGGCGCGTCCTTACCCCTACGAGAGAAACGGCCAGAGCCGGGAAGGATCGTCGTCCTACATGCTGGGAGAGCTGACTTGGCCCGAGGCCGAGCGCCGCCTGGCCGAAGTCGACCTGGCGCTGCTTCCGGTGGGCGCCGTCGAGCAGCACGGCCACCACTTGCCTCTCGACACCGACGCTTTCGACGCCGACTATCTGGCCCGGCGCGTGGCCGAGGCCTGCACCCATCCCAAGCCGCTGGTGCTGCCCCTCATTCCTTACGGGGTCTCCTACCACCACGACGACTTCAAGGGCACCATCTCGGTCAGCAACGAAGCCCTCTCGCGGCTGGTCTACGAGATCGGAATGAGCGTGGCCCGCAACGGCGTTACCAAGCTCATTATCATCAACGGCCACGGAGGCAACCTGGCAACGCTCAAATTCGCCGCCCAGATGATCAACCGCGACGCCCACATCTTCACCTGCGTCGACACGGGCGAGACCTCCGATCACGACATAGGCCAGATCTCCGAAACCCGCGACGACGTGCACGCCGGAGAAATCGAGACCTCGACCAGCCTGGCCGTGCGTCCCGACCTGGTGAAGATGGAAGAGGCGGTAGGCTTCGTCCCCAGCTTCTCCTCCCGCTACCTCGACTTCTCTTCCAAGCGCAGCGTCGAATGGTACGCCCGCACCGCCAAAATCTCCCCCTCCGGCGTCCTGGGCGACCCCTCCAAGGCTTCGGCCGAAAAAGGCCGCCGCATGTGGGACGTCATGGTCAAAAACCTGGTCGAACTGGTCGAAGACCTCAAAGACCTCTCCCTGGAGGAAATCTACGAGCGCCGCTATTGAACCTGGTCCCGCCCTGGACAGATCCTTCCAACCATCGTAGGCTCATGATCATAGCTGTGCGTCGACGACACGACCTTCGAGGGACAGACCATATCGACTTTGACACTCTACATCGACTACCTGCGCGGGTTGGCGCCTGAAAATGGTAAGCTGAAGGGAGCTTTTGCGGCGTTTCGGGGAACCTGTCGATTTGGAGTCACGCATGACGGTCAAGGGCGCAGATCCGGTAGGAAGACAAGTGAGGCTGTTGCTCGGTGGGTTGGTCGCGTTCTTCGTGCCGCTGATTATCTATACGATCTATCTCGACCAGCGTCTTGACGCTTTCGAAGACACCCTCAAGCACAATCCGCCGGAGGCTCTCGAGGCGGGCGGCCAGCCCCGCTACGACCTCTATCACCTGGCAGCCAACCCGGTCGAAGGCCAGGTGGTCTACGTTCCAGCCTACTCGCATGTGTATCACCAGGCCGGCGTTCCGCATCTGCTGACGATCACTCTCAGTGTTCGAAACACGAGTCTGGACACCGAGATCATCGTCAAATCCGTGCGCTATTTCGATACCCGCGGCAACGAGGTCAGATCGTACCTGAACAAGCCGGTCCGTCTCCCCGCTCTCGGCACCACCGAGGTGGTTGTCGAGCGGGACGACGCCTCCGGTGGAAGCGGAGCCAACTTCCTCGTCGAGTGGTATGCGAATTCACCCGTCACCGAACCGATCATCGAAGCGGTCATGATCGACACGAAGTCACGGCAGGGCATCTCATTCGCCCGCCGGGGCTCGGTTATCAGCTACGCCTTGCCTGACGCTGCGACCGATGAAGGGAGCGCCGCCCAACCGGCCAATCCGCCGACGGAAAAGCCACAGTAGCGACAGCGGGGATCCTGTGGACCGGTTACCGAATCGGGAATAGGGACACCCATCCTAAGCCTCGGCCGAAATGCCGCCAAAATGGTTCCACGCCCTGGAATTGCCGGGCGCTCCGCACGGGACCGCATCTCAGTTGCAGCAGCCTATGGCTTTGCTGATTTTAGCAAGTTTTGCAGACAGAAACTGAGGGGAATATACTTTATTCCATGGGGAGTTGGGCATCGGGATCTGGAAGGAGTGGCCTAGCTGTGCGTGCCTTTGCCTTGCTGCCTTATCGGAGTGGTGGGACTGGGAACTCGAACTCAGTCCTCATTTGCTAAAGCGAATGGAGGATCGGCGGTTCAACGCGGTAGACTTGAGGACCATGATTCAGAAAGCGCAATCTCATCGCCGAGACGTTGTCGATGGCCGGTGGGTCGTTGAAACCTGGCATCGCCGCCGTGCCTGGGAAGTGATTGTCGAGCCTGAGGAGAATGGCGAACTGTTGGTCGTCGTAACGGCGTACCCAGTGTGGTGAACTCAGATGAAAGAATCTTATCTTGAAGTTACGTTTCGGCACGGGAAACCCCTGGCCGCTTACCTCTATCTGCCTCGCCGGCCTGGTGCGAAGAGCTATCGCAGCAGGCGCGCCGACCCGGGGCTTGTTATTGACTACAGTCGGGGAGGGGAGCCGATCGGGATCGAAATTACGGCACCCGGGCAAGTCACGGTCGTGTCGCTGAACCGAGTACTTCGGGAACTCGGGATGCCGACTATCCAACGAGCCGATCTGGAACCGTTGCAAGCGGCGTAGGTGTTGCTCTGGCTAACAAGCGCCTGCACCCCACCGGCTCCGATGAGAATGTGTCGGTCTGCTATGCGAACTCCCTCCCGGGTGCCGTGTCGGAGTGTTTTGTCGGGCACCTCGGCGTGTCCAGTCTACCTCAGCAGCCTGTTGAACTTGACTTGGCCCGGGAGGCCCCGCGCTCTTACCTGAAGGGTGCACTGACCAATGCGTTAAGCCCTCATCCATCCTTGTTCTGGTTTGCCGTAGGTGTTCCAACCACTCTCAAGGCCTACAGCCTGTCGGTGTCCTCAGCCGTGGGGTTCGTTGCCCTGTTTTATGTCTGCCTGGTGGGATCAAAGGTGGCCCTTGCATTGGCCGTTGGGCGATCGCGTCATTTCCTAACGGGAGCTGAGTACCTTTGGACAATGAGATGCCTCGGGATCCTTCTGATAGGGTTTGCGCTCATCCTCTTGAGGGACGGACTGTCGTTGACGGGACTTTCTTGATCAGCCCAAGCCCTACCATGGTCTGAAGGTGCCGGGCCGGCTCGGTTTGTGGTAGCGTCGCTAGGCATGGCTGATGGGGAGAAAACTGCGCAGTTGGTGACGCTGGGGTGGAGGGAATGGGTGGAATTGCCGGAACTGGGGATTCCTGCCATTAAAGCCAAGGTGGATACGGGGGCACGCACTTCGGCGCTGCATTCTTATCAGCTCGAGAGCTTTCGCCGAGATGGCGCGCTGTGGGTGCGCTTTTGGATGCATCCGTTGCAGAAGGACACCCAGGTCGTGCGCTGCTGCGAGGCGCCTGTTATTGACCAGCGTCGGGTGACCGACTCGGGAGGGCACGGGGAAAGGCGCCTGGTGATTTCCTCTCCACTGCGGCTGGGCGAGTATCAGTGGGACATCGAGATCACCCTCACCAACCGCGAAACCATGCTCTTCCGCATGCTGCTGGGACGCACCGCCATGCGCGGACGGCTGCAAGTCGACCCCGCCAAATCGTTCCTCTTCGGACGGCGCTCCCAAGTCTACCGATCTGAACTCTCCCCCCAGGACACCTGACCCGGAAAGGACAAGATTTTGAAGATAGCCATTCTGTCGCGTCAATCTGAACTCTACTCCACCCGCCGCCTGGTGGAAGCCTCCAAGAAGCGCGGGCATGAGGTGCGGGTGATCGATCCGCTGCGCTGCTACATGAACATCACCTCCCACAACCCCTCCATCTACTACGGAGAGGACAAGCTGCGGGGATACGAGGCCATCATTCCGCGCATCGGGGCTTCTATCACCTTCTACGGCACCGCCGTGGTACGCCAGTTCGAGATGATGGGTGTCTACAGCGTCAACGAGTCGGTGGCCATCACCCGGGCCCGCGACAAGTTGCGCAGCATGCAGTTGCTGGCCCGCAAGGGCATCGGGCTGCCGGTGACCGGGTTTGCCCACTCCACCAAGTTCACCGACAACCTCATCAAGCTGGTGGGTGGAGCTCCGCTGGTGGTCAAGCTGTTAGAGGGCACCCAGGGCATCGGAGTGGTCCTTACCGAAACCGATCAGGCCGCCAGCAGCGTCATCGAGGCTTTCCGCGGACTCAAGGCCAACATCCTGGTGCAGGAGTTCATCTCCGAGGCCAAAGGGGCCGATCTGCGCTGTTTCGTGATTGGCGACAAGGTGGTGGCGTCCATGAAACGGCAGGGTAAGGAAGGCGAGTTCCGTTCCAACATTCACCGCGGAGGCAGCGCCACGGTCATCAAGATCACGCCCGAAGAACGCTCCACAGCCACCCGCGCCGCCCGCACCATGGGCCTCAACGTGGCCGGCGTCGACCTGCTGCGCTCTAATCATGGGCCCGTGGTGATGGAGGTTAACTCGTCTCCCGGGCTGGAGGGCATTGAAAGCGCTACCAACAAAGATATCGCCGGCAAGATCATCGAGTTTATTGAAAAGAACGCCCGTCCCAACCGGACCCGGACTAAAGGAAAAGGCTAAACGGCAAGTTCGAGGTACGATAAGCGAAGTGCGAAGTACAGCTATGAGCAAAATACCTGAGCTTGTCATCGGGGATTGCAGCGTTAAGGCGGGAGAGAGGGTGACGGTCGATCTGCCCATAGCCCGGCTCTATACCCACACCTCGATGTCGATGCCGGTTCATGTGCTGCGGGGCAAGCGGCAGGGGCCGACGCTCTTCGTGTCGGCCGCGGTCCATGGGGACGAGATCAGCGGGACCGAGATCATACGGAGGCTGCTGGGACGCAAGGTGCTCGAGGGTTTGCGGGGAACCCTGCTGGCCATTCCCGTCGTCAACGTCTTCGGATTCGTCTACGGCTCCCGCTACCTGCCCGACCGCCGCGACCTCAACCGCGTCTTTCCCGGAGGCTCCAAGGGTTCGCTGGCCTCTCAACTGGCCCATCTCTTCATGAAGGAAATCGTGGCTCATGCCGACTACGGCATCGACCTCCATACCGGTTCCTATCACCGCTTCAACCTGCCCCAGATCCGCTGCGACATGAGCGACGAGCGGACGGCCGAACTGGCCCGCCAC
The DNA here is from genome assembly GCA_035471785.1 of Acidobacteriota bacterium. Taxonomy (NCBI): domain Bacteria; kingdom Pseudomonadati; phylum Acidobacteriota; species Acidobacteriota bacterium. Next base: position 87,629 of record DATIPQ010000138.1, on the reverse strand, counting down.
TTCGGAGCCCCCGTCATTGTCGACGCCACCCTGCGCGACGGCTCCCTGCGGCAAGCCGTCAGCGATGAGCGGCAGATCCCCATGCTGCTTTACGAGGCGGGAGAGGCGCTGCGTTTCGACGAAGCCTGCATCCGCCTGGGCCTCAGCGGCGTCATCAACGTCATGCGCCGCATCGGGATGCTGCCCAAGAAGCGCACCCGCCGGAAGCCGGCTGGAGAGAAGGCTTCGAGCCACAACGCCGAGCCCATCGTGGCGGCTTCCAGTTCCTGGGTGCGCGCTCCCATCAGCGGGGTCCTGACCCAGCCCGTGGCCTTGGGCGCCCGGGTGAGCAAGGGAGACCTGCTGGGTATCATCACCGATCCCTACTGCGAAACCTGCGGAGAAGTGCGCTCGGAACACGACGGCATCATCATCGGCCGCCACGAGTTGCCCCTCATCCACAAAGGCGACGCCCTCTTCCACATCGGCCTGCCCGACAAAACCGTAGAAGCCGACATCTCCCTGGAAGCCTTCGAAGAACGCCTCAAACCCACCGCCTCCGAACCCCAATCCTTCCCCCGCCGCCGCTCCTGACGTTCACCCCGAGAGTCTCTCTCGTGTAGTGTCTAGTTCGATGGATAAACGGAGGCCATTCCATTCCCTGTCAGTGGAGGAAGCTCTGAACCGCCTGGAGGGGAACGCTGAGCGCGGACTGAGTGGAGAGGAAGCGGACGAGCGCCGGAAGCGCCACGGGCCCAACCGGCTGCGGCGCAGCACCGGCCGCAGCATCTGGATCATCCTGCTCGATCAATTCAAGAGCATCGTCATCCTGCTGCTGGTGGCTGCCGCGGTGGCCGCCTTCGCCACGGCCCGCTGGCCCGAGGGTCTGGCCCTGGTGGGGGTGACGCTGGTCAATGCCCTGATAGGATTCTTCAGCGAGTGGAAGGCCATGCGCTCGATGGAAGCCATCCGAGACATGGGCCGGCAAACTGCCAAGGTGCGCCGCCAGGGGGAAGTGACGGAAATCGCCACCTGGCAACTGGTGCCCGGCGACATCGTTGTGGTCGAAGGCGAAGACCTGGTCCCGGCCGACATCCGCCTGCTCGAAGCCGAGGCTCTGAGGGTCAACGAGGCGGCCCTCACCGGCGAATCGGTTCCCGTCAGCAAGCGCACTGAAGCGGTCGATCCTGAGGCGCCGCTGGCGGAACGCCGCTGCATGCTCTACAGGGGCACCTCGGTGGCCGAGGGCCGGGGCCAAGGGGTGGTCACGGCCACCGGAATGAGCACCGAACTGGGGCGCATCTCGGAACTGTCCGAACAGGCCCAAGGGAAGGTCACTCCCCTGCAGAAACGGCTCGACGACCTGGGACGCCGCCTGGCCTGGATCACGCTCGGCATCGCCGCGCTGGTGGCTGCTGCCGGGCTGGCTTCGGGACAGGATCCGCTGCTCATGATCGAAACAGCCATCGCACTGGGAGTGGCTGCCATTCCCGAGGGACTGCCTATCGTCTCCACCATCGCCCTGGCCCGCGGCATGTGGCTGATGGCCCGGCGCAACGCCCTGGTCCACCGCCTGACCGCCGTGGAAACCCTGGGCGCCACCACCGTCATCTTCACCGACAAGACCGGAACGTTGACCGAAAACCGTATGGAGCTGCAGTCGGCGGTAACGCCCCGGGGCAGGTATGATCTTTCCTCGTCCGATGGCCCGAGGGGCGGCGAAAAGGACCTGCGCCGCCTGATGAGAATCGGTGCACTGTGCAGCAACGCCGTTCTGGAAAGCGAAGACAACGCCGCCGGAGACCCCACCGAGATTGCCCTGCTCGCAGCGGCCCGGCGCTTGGGAATGGAACGTCAGTCCTTGCTGGAGTCGATGCCCGAAGTGCGGGAAGAATCGTTCGACCCCGACGTCATGATGATGGCCACTTTTCACCAGGACGGCGACGACAGGGGCGAAGACCGCTACTACGTTGCCGTCAAAGGCGCTCCGGGAGCCGTCCTCAAGGCCTGCACTCACATGGCCGACGCCGACGGCAAACGTCCGCTTGACGATCAGGAGCGCCAAGAGTGGCAGCAGCGCGCCGACGACCTGGCGGGAGAGGGGCTGCGGCTGTTGGCCTTGGCCGACAAGCAGGTGCGCGATCTGCAGGACGACCCCTACCAGGATCTGTGCCTGGTGGGCTTGGCCTGCTTGCTCGACCCGGCCCGCCAAGAAGTCCGCGAATCTATCGACCGCTGTCAGGCTGCGGGCATCCGCGCCGTGATGGTTACGGGAGACCAGGCCTCGACGGCGGCGGCCATCGGAAAACGTGTGGGATTGGTGGAAGAGCATCACGGTCCTCCCATGCAGGCCGGCCAACTGGAAGACATCGACCCCGAGTCGCCTGATGAAGACCAAAGGCTGCTGGAGACCAGAGTCTTCGCCCGCGTTACGCCAGAGCAGAAACTGCGCCTTATCAGGCTCTACCAGGAACGCGGCGAGATCGTGGCCATGACCGGCGACGGGGTCAACGACGCTCCCGCCCTCAAGCAGGCCGACATCGGAGTGGCCATGGGAGGGCGAGGCACCGATGCCGCCAAGCAGGTGGCCGACATGGTGCTGCGCGACGACGCCTTTTCAACCATCGTCACGGCCGTCCGCCAGGGACGCATCACCTTCGCCAACATCCGCAAGTCGGTGATGTTCATGCTCTGCACCAACATCGCCGAGATCCTGGCGGTGACGGCGGCCGCGCTGGCCCAGGCGCCAATTCCCCTGCTGCCCTTGCAGATCCTCTACCTCAACGTCCTCACCGACGTCTTCCCGGGCCTTGCGCTGGGGCTTGGGCCGGGGTCGGACAAAGTCATGGACCTTCCTCCCCGCGATCCTCGCGAGCGCGTGCTGACCCGCCATCACTGGAGGGCCCTGGCAGCCTGGAGTTCAGTCATCGCTATCTGCGTCTTGGCCGGCTTGAGCATCGCCCTGGCGGGCCTGGGATTCGAGCGGGAACGGGCCATAACGGTTTCCTTCCTGACCCTGGCCTTCGCCAAGCTGTGGTTCGTCCTCAACCTGCGCGACCGCGACGCCTCGGCGCTCGACAACGACATCACCCGCAACCCCTGGATCTGGGCGGCCACGGCCCTCTGCGTGGCGCTGCTGCTGGCCGCCGTCTACTGGCCTCCCCTGGCCGGCCTCCTCGACACGCGTCCGCCGGGGAGCGGCGGCTGGACGCTCATCCTCTCCCTCAGCTTCCTCCCCGCCCTGCTGGGCCTCTTCGCCCCCAAGATCCGCTTTGCGGGCTAGCGCGGCAGGCGGAGGAGGTGGAGATCGTCGGATTCTTGCTGCTGGAGGCGGGAAGCTTCCTGGGTGTGGGCGGAGTGTTGGCGTTCTTTGAGGCGGTCGAGAGTCTTGCGCTTCCGGCTGGCCTCGACCAGCTTGCGGCGCTGGGCGCGGATCTTGGAGTCGAGGCCGCGGATGGCCAGGTTCATGCGCTGCAGGCGCTTGCGCTGACTGTCGATGAAGCGATTGTAGATCTGCAACTCGCCGGAAGTCATCTCGGCGCCGGCGGCGCGCTCGTCCTCGGCTTTGTGCAGGGCCTGAAAGATCTCCTTTTGCCTGGCCGTCAACTCGACGCGCTCAGCCTGCAGTTCGGCCAACGCCATTTTCTCCATGTCTTCTTTGTGGAGGGCGTAGTCAAGAGCTGCCTGCAAGGGAAACCTAAACTTTTTCACCGTTACCTTATTCCCTCTAAAGCAAGTTCGAACTCCGCATATCGCATTTCCCACTTAGGCGAGCTCATGCCAGCCGGCATCATCCCTTTTTCCCGGCGACTTGCAGCAATTCCTTAATCGCCGTTTCGCGGGGGACTTCTTCGTCGAATTTCTGCTTCAGGTAGTAGTTGATGTGGTCGATGCGGGCGATGGCTTGGTCGATCTTGGCGTTGGAGCCCTTGGAATAGGCCCCGATGTTGATCATGTCTTCGGCCTTGGTGTAGGTGGCCAGCAGTTCCCGCAAGCGTCCGCCGGCTTCCAACTGCTCCTCTGAAGAGACCTCGGAGACCAGTCGGGAGACGCTGTCGAGAACGGCGATGGAGGGGAAGTGGTTGCGCCAGGCCAGTTGGCGGGAGAGGACGATGTGGCCGTCCAGCAGTCCGCGTACGGCGTCGGCGATGGGCTCGTTCATGTCGTCGCCTTCAACCAGCACGGTGTAGAAGCCGGTAATGCTTCCCTTGCGCAGCTTTCCGGCCCGCTCGAACATGCGGGGCAGCAGGGTGAAGACCGAGGGTGTGTAGCCCTTGGAGGAAGGCGGTTCGCCGGCCGCCAATCCGATCTCGCGCTGGGCCATGGCCACCCGGGTCACCGAGTCCATGACCAGCAGCACGTCCCTGCCGCAGTCGCGGAAGTACTCGGCGATGGCCGTGGCCGTGAGCGCCGCGCGGATGCGCATGAGGGGAGGGTTGTCGGAGGTGGAAACCACCACCACCGAGCGCTTGAGTCCCTCTTCACCCAGGTCGCGCTCGATGAAGGCGCTCACTTCCCGTCCCCGCTCGCCCACCAAGGCGATGACAGTGACGGCGGCTTCGGTGTAGCGGGCCATCATGCCCAGGAGGGTCGATTTGCCCACGCCCGATCCGCCGAAGATGCCGACGCGCTGTCCTCGTCCGATAGGCAGCATGCCGTCGATGGCGCGCACTCCGGTGCCCAGAGCCTGGTCGATGGAAGCCCGCTTCAGAGGTCCTGGAGCGGGACGGTGCAACGGGTAGCGCTCGGCTGAAGCGATGGGTCCCTTGTCGTCGATGGGGTTTCCGTTGCCGTCCACCACGCGTCCCAGCAGTCCCTCGCCCACCTCCACCTGGGGAAGCTGCTTGCGGGAGATGATGGGATCGCCCAGCTTGATGCCGTCGACGTTGTAGACGGGCATGGAGAGCAGAGACTTGTCGCGAAAGCCGATAACCTCGGCCAGCACGGGACGCGAAGCCCCCCGGGGATGCACTTCGCAGATCTCCCCCACGCTGGCGGGCGGACCGTCCGACTCGATCACCAGTCCGCCGGCCCGTTTGACGCGTCCCGTGATCTTAAGCGGCTCGATGTTTGGAAGCCGGCGGCGGTAGGTGCTGAGGTCGATGGCCATGGCGCTTTAAAGGTTGCCCAGCAGTCCGGTCTCGATCTCGCGGAACTGCTCCGAGATGCGGGCGTCGATGTTCCCGTAGTCGGACTCGATCTGGCAGTCGCCCCGATTGAGGTCCTGGCGTGAGCGCAAGGTGATTTCGATGTCCTGACGGTCGGAGAAAAACTCGTCCAGGTTGCGGGACAAGATCTCGCGGTCGTCAGGGTGCAGATAAATGGTGACGCGGCTGTCGACGTGAAGCTTTTCCAGCGCCACTCTTACGAAGGTGCCGATGATCTTCTCGTCCACCTCGATCTCGCGGTGGACCAGGCGGCGGGCGATTTCCAGCGCCAGCGCCACCAGGTCTTTCTCGCATTGCCCCAACAGCTCGTCGCGCAGGCGGGCGATCTTTTCCAGCGAATTGGCGAAGCGGCGCAGCACGGCGTCGGTCTTTTTCTCCGCCATCTGCATGCCGGCGCGCTCTCCGGCCGCGAATCCCTTCTCGAAGGCTTCCCGCTCGACCTCGTGAGAATCGCGCGACTTGCGGCGGTTGTCCTCTTCCCCGGAGGCTGAGCTGGAGGCGGTCTTGCCCGAGGGCTGCGGGCCGTCCTGCTTGTCCTTGAGAAAGCCCGGCACCTGAGGACTCTTGCTTCCATCCAGGGATCGGAAGCTGAAAGCTTGAACCTTGTTGGGGTCGGCGAGTCTAGCTGACATATTCCTCCGCTCCGCCGGCGCCCAGGTCGAACTGCCCCTGTTGTTCCAGGTCGCGGACCGTGGCGACGATCTCCTGCTGGGCCTTTTCGGCATCCTTGAGTCGAATGGGCCCCATGGCTTCCATGTCTTCCTTGAGCATGTCCACGGCCCGCGTCGACATGTTGCTGAAGAAGTGCTCCTTGAGTTCATCGCTGGTGCCTTTGAGGGCCGTCACCAGCACCTGCTTGTCGATGGCCTGGATGATCTTGCGCATCTCGCGGTCGCCTACCACCAGAAGGTCCTCGAAGACGAACATGTTGTTGCGGATCTCCAGAGCCATGTTGGGATTCTCTTGCTCGATCTGCTCCAGGCAGGACTGACTGACGTCGCGGTCCATGTTGTTGAAGATCTCGGCCACCCGGCGGACGCCTCCTCTGGTGCCGCTTTCCATGTGGTGGTTGCGGGTGTCGAGCTTGTTGGCCAGGATATCGATGACGCGGTCGCGGACGGGAGGCGAGATCTGCTCCAGCGAAGCCAGCCGCATGCACACCTCGGCCCGCAGCTCGTCCTCCAGCAGGGCCACGGTTTTGGCCGAAAGGTCGGGCGAGACATTGGAGAGGACCAGGGCGATGGTTTGCGGATGCTCGACCTGCAGCAGCTTGGAGAGCTGGCGCGGGTCGGCTTTCTGCAGCAGGGCCCTGCCCCGGGCGGTGACTTGGGAGCTTTCGGCGATCTCGCGGATGTAGCCGCGCGCCACATCGGGGGAGAAAGCCGATTCCAGCAGCTTCTGCGCCGACTCCATGGTACCCAGCAATGATTTGCTGGCCACCAGTTGTCGATGGGTGTACTCGGCCACAGCCTTGCTGATGTCGGAGGACACGCTGCCCAAGCGGGCGATTTCCTGGGATATCCGCATCACCTCGTCGTCGCTCATCCGCTTGAAGACTTCGCGGGCTACCGATTCGCCCAGATAGAGCATCAGTATGGCGGCCTTGTAAGGTCCGGCCATCGACTTGGGATCCTGCTTGACGGTTACCGTCGGCATTTGGCTTGACTCCTCTCTTCAGGTCTACACACCCTGTTCAGACATCCAATCCCGCAGCAGTCCAGTCACGGTTTCGGGCTTGCGCCGGGCCAGGTCGATGAGATCGGCCTTGCGTTGCTCGTCGTCGTCGATCTCCACCTCTTCCTGGGCCTCGGGCAGGGCGGCGCGGGCCCCGCCGCCGAGTTGGCGTTGTCCTTTGCTCTGTCCTTGGGCCAATTGGGCCGGCGGTTGGGATTCCACATAGTTGAAGACTTGCCGTTTGAGAGGACGGAAGATCATCAGGTAGAAGAGCATGAAGAGGGCCACGATCCCCGTCCAGCGCAGGACGGGCCAGATCAGCGGCCGCACCTGATCCATGAATCCGCCGCCCGCTGGAGCCGTCACCTGGGGCTGGACGGGCTCTAGCAGAGGGATGTTCTCGAGCGTCAGGCTGTCGCCCCGCTGGGCGTCGAAGCCGATGGTCGAGGAAACCAGGCTGCGCAGTTGGTCGAGTTCTTCCTGCGTCCAGGGGACGCGCTCCTCCACCGTTTCGCCTTGCCCGTTCTGCTGCTGGGCGGTCTTGTGGTCGATGACCACGGCCATGGAGATGCGTTTGATTTCGCCTCCGGGCGCGCGGCTGGAACGCTCCAGCAGGGAATGCTCGTAATTGCGGCGCGTTTGAGTCATCTGGGCGCCCGAGCGCTCCGATCCCGGCTCGGGTTCGGCGCCCTGGTTGGAGGCCACTCCCGGCACCCCTCCCACGCCTTGACCGTCGGGGCCGCGGCGGCTGATCTCGTCTTCCGAGAGGAGCACGGGATCTTTGATCAGTTCCTTCTCATGCACCTGGGAGAAATCCAGTGCCAACGAGGTTTCGACCTCGACCTTGCTCTCACCCACGGTGCGCTCCAGCAGGCGGCGGACTTTTTCGCTCAGCTCCCTTTCCATGCCCTGGCGCAACTGGATCTGCTGCTCATTGAGCATTTCGGTGTCGGGACGGCTTTGAGAAAGAAGCGCGCCGTTGTCTCCCACCACGGTGACGTTGTCGGGCGAAAGGCCCTGTACGGCCGAAGCCACCAGGTTTTCGATGGACGCCACTTTCCGGGCCGGCAGGGAGCGTCCCGAGCGCAGGCCCACCACCACCGAGGCCTTGGCCGGCTGCTTCTGCTCGGTAAAGACCGATTCCTTCTCGAAAGCCACGTGGACGCGCGCTTTGGAGATCTCTTCCAGCTCCAGGATGGTGCGTTCCAGCGTACCCTCCAGGGCCCGCTGAAACTTGACCCGCTCGCCGAATTCGGTAGTTGTCCAACTGTTCTCGTCGAAAATCTCGAAGCCCACGCGGCCCTTGTTGACCAGGCCTTCGCCGGCGATCTCGAGCATGGCTTCATTGAGGCTCTCGGGAGGGACGGCGATGTTGCGTCCCGAGTTGGACAACTGGTAGGGAATGCCCTTGTTCTCGAGCCGCTCAACCACCTGCTGGGAGGTGGCGGCGTCCACGTCGGAGATGAGGAGCTGATAGCTCTGCTGGTTGATGAGGTAGACAAAGCCCAGCAAACCAAAGAGCGTCACCAGCCCCAGGAGGGTGATGGAAAGCTTCTGGTTGACCGACAAGTTGTCGTTAAGCGCTTTCAACTGCGCCAAGATTCCCGGCATGATTCAGCCTCCCCTTCCCTGCTGCGGGAAGATCCTGGGAGGGCCCCTGCGGCCCTTCCCGCCAACTACTAGTGCAGTGCGTCAGGAGTTTAGAGCCACCCTGTGGCGTTATCCCACGCTTTCAGCGTTCGCACATTTGCCGTCTGAAACCCAGGGTGGCGCCGCCGTCTCGCTGGCGCGCGCCGGGGCTGACCCTGGGCTGGCGAATCTGTCCCTTTCAGGGACAAAAAACGGCGGCCCTGGCTCAGAATTTTTGACCGGCAACACTAGACCTGCATTCTCATGACTTCTTGATAAGCCTCCACCAGCTTGTTGCGGACCTGCATGACCATCTGAAAGGAGAGGTCGGCCTTCTGCATGGCGATCATGGCGCTGTGAACGTCCTTGATGTCGCCGGAGAGAATCTTGCCGACCTCGGCGTCAGAGGTCTTTTGCAGCTCGTTGACCTCGCTGAGCGCTTCGTTGAGCAGTTCGGCGAAGCGTTCGGAGTTCTCGGCGCCCTTGGCTTGCGAACCCCTCTTGAGGTCCTCCAGTTGCTGGATGGGACTGGTCTGATTAATGAATACGTCGCTCATGACTCAACCTCGTCCTTAGCCTCGGCGTCCCAGGTCAATGGAGCGCTGTACGATTTCCTTGACCGCCTCGAAGGCCTTGATGTTGGCCTCGTAGGAGCGGGTTGCCCCCATCAAGTTGGCCATTTCCTCGATGGGGTTGATGTCGGGATAGGCCACGAAGCCCTGCCCGTTGGCGTCGGGGTGATTGGGTTGATAACGCAGTTGCGGCTCGCCCTCTTGCACCACCACCCGCGAGACCCTGACTCCTTCCAGTTGGGGCTCCTCTTCCAGCAGGCTCAGGTAGAGGTTGCGGAAGTCCTGCATGGGCGTGGACATGAAGACCACGTCCTTGCGGCGGTAGGGTCCGCCCTCGGCGGTGCGGGTGGTCTGCGAGTTGGCGATGTTGGTCACCAGCAGTTCCATGCGCCGCCGGTTGGCGTGAAGCGCCGAAGCGCTGACGTCGAGGGCTGAGAAAAGTCCGCTCATAATGACTAAGCTCCTTCAATCACCCGCCGGATCATCTGCAGGCGTCCTTGGATCATCTGCGACACGGCCGAGAACTTGAGTACGTTCTGCGCCAACTGGGTCATCTCCTGATCGAGATCGACGTTGTTGAGGTCGTTCCCCAGCGCGCCCGTGGGCAGCGTCCGGACGCGGGCCGTTTCCCGAATCAGCTCGGGAGGGCCCGTCACATGTCCAGCGCGTGTAGTGCGCAGATGCAATCCCGATTCCAATTCCTCGCGGAAGAGACTCTCGAACTCCAGGCTCTTGGCCTGATAGCCGGGGGTCTCGATGTTGGCGATGTTGGAATTGATGACCTGCTGGCGCCGGGCGGCGAAGTCCAGGTAGCTGGCCATGCGGTCGATTCCGCTGTCTTTAAACAGGTCCATCAGGCACCTCCGGGCTCCCTCCAGGCAGGAGACTGGGCAAATCCTGCCCGGGGAGCCGTTCGCGAAGCGGCCGTCACTCACGAGCCAATCATCAGCGACCGCCGTGAGGCCCGATTGCTCTCGGCGGTATGAGGCTGCTCGCTAATAGTAGTCGCCTTCCTCGCGATACTCCTTCAGCTTGTTGCGCAGCGTGCGCAGGGAAATCCCCAGCATTTCCGCGGCATGCGTGCGGTTGCCGCCGGTTTCCTCCAGCGTCACGCGTATCATTTCCTTTTCCATTTCGCGCAGCGACAGGCCCGCCTTAAGCTGCACCCCGCCGGCCTTCTCTTCGTCGAGTTGCAGGAAGAGATCGCCGGGCGAGACCACCGGATTGCGGCACATGGCCAGGGCTCTGCGCACCACGTTTTCGAGTTCGCGCACGTTGCCGGGCCAGTCGTATTTCTGCAGCAGGTCGAGAGTCTCTTCAGAGAAGTGCTTGCGCTCCTCGCCCTGCTCGTGTTTGCGGCAGAAGTGGCTGACCAGCAGGGGGATGTCATCTTTTCGACGGCCCAGGGGCGGAATCGTCAAAGGAATGACGTTGAGGCGATAGTAGAGATCTTCGCGGAAGCGGCCTTCCCCGACCGCCTCCTTCAGGTTGCAGTTGGTTGTGGCGACGACCCTGACGTCAACCGCCACCGGCTGCAGCCCTCCCACCGTGTCGATCTCGCCTTCCTGCAGGACGCGCAGCAGCTTGGCCTGCAGAAGAGCCGGCATCTCGCCGACCTCGTCCAGGAGGATGGTGCCGCCGTCGGCCAATTCGAATTTGCCCGGCTTGCGTTTGAGGGCCCCGGTGAAGGCCCCTTTTTCATGTCCGAAGAGCTCGCTCTCCAGCAGTTCGTCGGGCAGGGCGGCGCAATTGACGGCCACGAAGGGTCCGCGGTGGCGGCGGCTGCGCCGGTGGATGTAGCGCGCCAGCAGTTCTTTGCCGGTGCCGCTTTCGGCTTCCACCAGCACGGTGGCGTCGCTTTCCGCCGCCTGGGCGGCCATGTTCAGCAACTGCTTCATCTTGGGGTCGCGGGCCAGGATGCGTCCGGGCTGGTCGGCCTCTCCCTGCTCGTCGTCCTCGTCGGGCATGGAGCGGGTGGCCTTGTTGAGCACGTCCTCCAACTGCTTGGAGGTGAAAGGCTTCATCAGGTAGTCGAAGGCCCCTTGCTTGAGGGCTTCCACGGCGTTGTCGACGGTTCCGTGGCCGGTCAGCAGGATGACGGGAGTCTCGGGGGCCTTGCGCTTGATCTCGCGCAGAACTCCCATGCCGTCCATGCGGGGCATGCGGACATCGGTGATGACGGCTTGGAAGAAGCCCTGGTTGAGCTTGCCCAGCGCCTCTTGCCCGTTGCCCGCCGTGGTGACCGCATAGCCCTTTCGGCTCAGTGTGGCGTCGATAGCGCTGAGAATCTGCTGCTCGTCGTCAACGACTAGAACCTGTTTCATCGGCTTTCAGCTCCCAAAGGGAAAATCAAAGTGAATTGGTTGCCGCCGCCGCGGCCCGATTGATCCTGGCGGCTGCTCAGGCGCACCTCGCCTCCATGGGCTTCGACCACTTTCTTGACCACTCCCAGTCCCAGTCCGCGGCCCTTTTCGTCGGTGGCGAAGCGAGGCTCGAAGACCGCGTTGCCGTCCTGCCGGTAGCCCGGACCGCTGTCGCGGATATGGACCTGCAAGCTTTCTCCCAGCTCTTGCGTGCCAGCCTCCAGGCTCCCGCCTCGGGACTGGGCTTGCAGGGCATTGAGGACCAGGTTCATGAAGACCTGGCGCATCATTTCTTCATCGGCCTCGACCAGGGCCCGGCTTTCGAAGCGGGTACGCAGCTCGATGCCGCGTTCCTGGGCCACCGGACTCATGAAATCGAGCGTGGTCTGCAGCAGTGCGGCCAGATCCAAGGGCTGCTTATCAGGCTCTTTGCGGCGCGAGAAGCAGAGCATGTTGGTGAGCGTGACGTCCAAGGTGCGGATTCCGATCTCGATGTTGTCGACGAAGCGGTTGCGTTCTTCAGGCGAAAGGTCGTCCTCGCGCAGCAAGGACGCGAACAGGCCCAGTCCGGTCAGCGGGTTGCGGATCTCGTGAGCCACCTCGAAGGCCATTTCGCCCATGGCGGCCAACCGCTCCTGACGACGCATCCGCTCTTGCAGGCGGCGCAGTTCGGTAATGTCTTGAAGCACCAGCAGCCGCTCTCCCCGCTTGGTGGAGGAGAAGGCGCAGGCCAGATGCCGCGGCCGCGGCTGCTGCAGAGTGATCTCTCGGGGGGCGGGACTGCGGCTGAAGAGGACCGCGAAGTCCTGGCCGCAGGGGATGCTCTCAATCAATTCGCGCAAGGACGGCAGCGCCGGACAGGATCCCCGGGAGGTTGAAAGGGATCCTTCCGACGGCTGCCCCCAAACTTGCCCTTGCAGCCCCAACAGTTCCCTGGCCTGACGGTTGAGCGTCTTGACGCGCTCCTGACCGTCGACCACCAAAACGCCGCAAGGCAAGCTCTGCAATACCGTTTCCAGATAGTCGTTGCTCTCCTCGAGCTGGCGAGAGAGGCTGCGCACTTTGGCCTGCAAGTCGCCGTAGGCTTTTTCCAGCGAAGAGGAGATCTCGGCGAAGGAATCAAAGGCCTGACGCAGCCTTTCGGTGTCTTTTGCGCCGGCTTTGGGGGCGCTCGATCGGTCTTCAAGGGCTGGCAAGCTCATTTCAGGTCCACCATCATCTGATTGGGCAAGTATTCGGTCAGAGGCGCTTCTTTGAGTCCCGCCAGCTTGCGTGTGACGGCCTGGATTCGGTCGACGTTCTCCTCCAGATCTGCCAGCATCTGGCGCAGACGCGGAGACAGCTCGCCCTCGGGTTGGTCGTTGACCGTCTGAGCGATCAGGCTGATATTGCAGAGCGGATTGTTGATCTCGTGGTTGATGCTCACCGCGATCTGCCCGATCACGGCCATCCGTTCGGCCCTGACCAGTTTGTCGTGAGCCTCGCGCAGTTCCTCTTCCGACTTGAGCACGTCGTAATAGAGGCGGGCGTTCTGGATGGCGATGGCGGCGTACTGGCAGAAGACCCTGAGCAGACGCAGGTCGCGAGCGCTGATCTCACCCCGGGAACGGTCGCACATGATGGTTCCCAGGATCTGCTTGCGCACAATCAGAGGCGCCTTCACGAAGGCCTTGGGAAAGACCCGCGTGATGAAGGGCGGCAGGCCCCTTTCCTGCTCGATCTCCACCCGCATGGGAGTGCCGCGGCTGGCCAGGCGCGTCCACACGGGAGAGCTTTCATCGACGGCCCACACCGCTCCTTCCAGTCGATCGCGGTCGATGCCCAGCGCCACCTTGATCTCCTCGCGCTTGGAGGAGCCGTTGATCAGCCCCAACATGACGCGGTCCAGTTCAAGATGGCGCCGGACGCCGTGGAGGATGCTCTTGAGGATGTCTTCGATGTAGAGGGTGCTGGTCATCTCGCGGACGATTTCACCCGTCCGCCACAGGTCGCGGATCTCGCGGCGACGGCGGCGATTGAGCCGGCGCAAGTGTTCCACCCTTCGCTCGGCGCGCGCGAGGCGCAGCGCGCGCCGCAGCGAGGAGGTCCACTCCTGGCGTGCAGGAGCGGAAGGGAAGACCTGAAAAATCCCTTCTTGTTCAAGGCGCTCCCGCTCCTGGCGGTCCGCCACACAGAGCAGAGGGGCCTTGCAATGATCAGGTATTTCATCCCGGAGGCCTGATTGCCCCCGGTCCAGGAAGACGGCCACCGCCCGGTTCCAGCTCTCGGTGTCGGCCTGGACGAAAGGCACCGACTGCAAGGCGGGAAAATCCTCTGCGGTCCAGCTCTGCAGGCTGTCGTCGGAAGTGGCCAGGATGAGCGTGTTCAAATCGGTTCCTCCACAAAAAACACGTGCAGAGGAGCAGCGAAGCAAGCCCCATGCCAAGGCGCCGACGTAGGCCGTCGAATGAGCCGAACCCGCCCTCGCGCGCCGCCCGCCTGGCCCGCGCCCGCCTTATCAATAGGCGAAAACAAGGCAGCCGAAGGGCGCCGGGGGATGTTGCTGCAAGAGGCGGCAAGGGGCGGACGCAGAAAATCTCAAGCAGTGTCAAGTTTTTGACAAAGCGTCCGTCAAGGAATGGACGGGCGGAAAGTACAGCACCCGCTACTCGAAAAAATCGATGAGGTGCTGGCGCTCCTGTTGGTTGAGCTGAACCCGTCCCGAAGGAACGTATTCGAAGTTGACCACGCCGGGACCCTCCTCGGAGGCCGCCAGGGAGTGGGCCGCCGAGGCCGCCTGAGAGGTGCGTGCTTTGTTTTCTAAAGCGGCTTCACGCCTGCCTTGAAGAGCGCTCTGCCTCTCAGCGATCCGCAGGATGGGGTTGACCTGTCCAGTGAATTCGATCATCGGATTTACCGTGCGCCTCCATGCGACTTCTTTGAGAACTTGGGCCCCGGTCCTCAAGCTTCACATCGGCTCAGGTTGCAAAAGACTTTAGGCTTGACAGGCATTTTTTTCCACTTCTTGGCACTGAGATTGCTTAAACTAGGGAAGAGGCAAAGAACCCGCCGGTCTCGTCTACAACTTAGGTGAACAGAGGGCTCGCGGGGGGAAGCACGACTTCGACTGACAAGTGTGAAAGCAACCGTTGAAGATTTGGCATTCGTCAGACGGATGGCTGATCTCAATATAGGCCTTGACATACACCCAAACGGCAAGGTTTACTAGTGAAGCAATTTGCCTGCCAACTGGTAGCCGCAGCCGATGCGGGGGAAGCACGAGTTAGCGGGAGGAAACATGGCGGAAGCAGCTCAAGCGGTTCAACAACCCTCGGTGCTGGTGCTGGAAGATGATATCGATTTGACCAGCGCACTCCGAGACTACTTGCAGGATGAAGGTTGGGAAGTCGAGAGCGCATCCACCGCCGGCGAGGCACGCAGCAAGTTGACCGAGCAGGTCTTCGACCTGGTCTTGGCCGATTATCTGTTGCCTGACGCCGACGGACTCACGGTGTTTGAAGAGATCCAATCTCGTTGTCCCATGACCAAGGTCATGATCATGACCGGAGTCAAGGATATGGAGGTGGCAGCGCGGGCCTTTAAAAAAGGCGCCGCCGACCTGATTTCCAAGCCTTTCAAGGTCAACGAACTGGGCAGCCGCATCGACGAATTGATGGAGGAAAAGCGGCGCCAACTGGAAACCGATTCCAACGTGGTCGCTTTCCGCAAGCCCCGCAGCATGGTGGGGCGCAGCGCCTCCATGAAGAAGGTCTTTCGCCTCATGGAACTGGTGGCGGGACGCAGCCAGACCGTCCTCATCAGCGGCGAGAGCGGCACGGGCAAGGAACTGGTGGCGCGCGCCATCCACAATCAGAGTCCGCGTGCCAAAGCTCCTTTCGTGGCCATCAATTGCGGGGCCATCCCTGAGAATCTGCTGGAAGACGAGCTCTTCGGGCACATAAGGGGCGCCTACACGGATGCCCGTCAAAGCCGTATCGGCAAATTCGAGCAGGCCAACGGCGGCACCCTTTTCCTGGACGAAATCGGCACCATGCCGATGAACTTGCAGATCAAGCTGTTGCGGGTTCTGGAAGAGCGCGAGTTTCAAAAGCTCGGTTCCAACCAGACGGTAAGGGTGGACGTACGCATCCTGGCCGCCACCAACGCCAACCTGCGCAAGAAGGTGGAGGACGGCGAATTCCGGGAAGACCTTTTCTACCGCCTCAACGTGGTGCCCATCCAGCTCCCCGCCTTGCATGAACGCAAAGACGACATTCCGCTGCTGGTCAACCACTTCCTCAAGCTGGTAGCCCAGGAGGACGACGAAGCCGAACGCAAGATCTCCCCCGCCGCCCTCAAGCTTCTGATGGCCCACAAGTGGCCCGGAAACGTGCGCGAAATGCGCAACGTGCTGGAATTGGCCTGCGTGCTGGCCGGCGAAGACCAGGTGCTGGACGTGGAGCATTTTCCTTCTCTATTCGGAGGCGAAGCAGGCGAAGGCATCACGCCTGAAGGGGAGCTGCTCAAAAACTACCTTCAGCTTCCCAACGAGGGCATCAATCTCAATCAGGTGGTCAGCGAACTGGAGAAGAACCTGATTTGCCAGTCGCTCAAGCGCACCCAGGGCAACAAGGGCAAGGCGGCCCGCCTGCTCAACCTGAAGCGAACCACCCTGGTGGAGAAACTGCGCCGTATGAATCTGCTGGAGGATTTTTCGGCTTCCTAGAATCTGACGAGCAGCCTCATGCCGCCGAGAGCAATTGGCCTTCACCGCAGTCGCTGAAACTAGCTTGTGTGTGAACTTGTTGGCCGCCTGTCGGCCCTAGTGCAGTGCGCCAGAAGTTTTGAGCCACCCCGTCGCGTTATTCCACGCTTTCAGCGTTCACGCCTTGGCCGTCTGAAAACCCAGGGTGGCGCCGCCGTCTCGCTGGCGCTCGCCGCGGCTGATCCCTGGGCTGGCGAATCTGTCCCTGTCAGGGACAAGAACGGGAGGCCCGATCTCAGAACTTATGACCGGCGGCCCTAGAATCTGGCGGGCGGGCAGAATCTGCCGTCTGAAGCGGGCAGATATTGCCCACTTGGCGTGATGCTATACTGTTGCCATGCGCCGTCTTCTCGTGCTGCTGCTGCTCTTTTTTCCGCTTTTCCCTTTGGCACAGGACGATCCTTCGCCCACTTTCCGCGTCCGCTCCAATTTCATCAAGGTTCCCGTCACCGTCATGGATGAGCGGGGCAAGCTCATCAACAATCTGACCCGCGACGACTTCAGGGTGCTGGACGAGGGCTCACAGCGTCCCATCGAGAACTTCCTCCTCACCGAAGCGCCCGTCAACGTGGCCCTGCTGCTCGACGTGAGCGGCAGCCTGGAAGATGAGATCGACGAGATCAAGGTGGCCGCCCTCCGCTTCGTCTCGGCTTTCGGTCCCCAAGACAACTTCGCCCTCATCAGCTTCGCCGAGACGGTGGAGGTGCTGCAAGGCTGGACCAACCGTCGCAAGAAGATCAAGAAGGCCCTCAAGAAGCTGGAACCGGGCTTGCGGACCGCCCTTTGGGACGCGCTGCTGGAAACCACCCGCGAAACCATCAAGATGGTGAGCGGACGGCGGGTCATCATCGTGCTGACCGACGGTCTCGACAACCAGAGCCTGAGCAACTACGAAGAAACCATCCACAGCCTGCTCGAGAACGACGTCTCGCTCTACATCGTCAGCCGCACCCGCATCATCAAGCCCCAGGTGGCCAAGAGCAACCGGGTGGAATTTCTCAACGAAGTCATGAAGAAGGTGCTGGAAGAGGATCAGGACTACGTCGAGATCTATTTCGAGGAAAAAGAGACGGCCATGCAGCATCTGGCCGAAGCCACCGGCGGACGCGTGCTCTTCCCAACCCGGCTGGTGGAACTGCGCAGCAGCTACGCTCAGGTGGCGCGCGAGCTGAAGAACCAGTACCTGCTCACCTTCGAACCTCCCCACCAGTCCGACCGGCGCTTCCGCCAGATCGAAGTGGAATGCCGGGCCGACGTAGGCCGCATTTTCCACCGCCGCCAATACGCCTGGACCTCCCCTGAATGAACCCTCCCCGGCTGAGAGCGCTGCTTGGTGTTCTTTCATGACGACGGCCCAGCTTTGATGCTATGGACGCTTTTGGCCCTGCCGCCTTCCCTGCTGGCCTAGTGCAGTGCGTCAGAAGTTTTGAGCCACCCTGTCGCGTTATTCCACGCGTTCAGACCTTTGCCCTCTGAAACCCAGGGTGGCGCCGCCGTCTCGCTAACGCTCGCCGCGGCTGACCCTGGGCTGGCGAATCTGTCCCTGTCAGGGACAGGAACGGAGGACCCTGGCTCAGAACTAATGACCGGCAGCACTATGCGTAGCAATCATACCGCCGAGAGCAATTAAGTCTTCACCGCGGTCACTGAAACTTGAGGCGTGTGTGAACTTGTTGGCCACCTAGTAGCTGCAGGCGGTCGCGCCGCTCATGGGCCGCGGGCGAGCAAGAGCCCTGGGCGACGCTTGTGAAGCGGCGGGCTTCGCCGAGGTATGCCGCCAGATTCCACTGCCTTCCGTCGCTGGTCCAGCGCAGGGAGCCGTGGGTGGAAGTCGAATACCAGGGGATGGCGCGGTCCTCCAGGCGCGCCAGCAGGCTTGGCGAAGGATGGCCGAAGCGGTTGCTTCGTCCGGCTGAAATGAGCGCCAAGTGGGGCCCGACAGCGCGGAGGAATGGCGAGGAGGTGCTGCCGGCCGACCCGTGATGAGCTACCTTGAGAACGGTGACCGGTTCTAAGAGATGGCGTATGGCGCGCTCTGCGGCGGACTCGACATCTCCCGTGAGCAGAATCGAGCACTGGCCGTGGCTGAGCAGCAGCACCAGCGAGCGGTTGTTGGCGTCGCTTCCTCGATCCTGCAAAGACGGATGAAGGACGCGGTGCTCGACACCTTCAAGATGGAAGAAGTCTCCGCGGTAGAGCCGCTTCCCTTCCCGCGGATGGCCTGGGGAGAGAAAAAGCGTGGCGGGGGAGAAAAGCTTTTGGATGACGGCAGCGGCCCCGGCATGGTCGGAATGCTCATGGGTGAGCAGAAGGTAGCGCAGTGCCGGCGAGCGGATGTCCCACAGGTAGCGGGCGGTGACCCGCCATCCGATGAAGTCGAACAGGCCCTTGCTGCGCCAACTTCCTCCCGTATCGACCATGGCGCTGGAGCCTCCGGGGTAGGCGAGGTGGATGGCCTCTCCCTGTCCCACGTCGATGAGCGTGACGGCCAGCAGCTCAGCGGGCCAAGGAGACGGACTCATGCCGGCCAGCGCCAGCCGCAGATAGAGCAGCAAGGGCAGCGCAAGATACCCTCCCCAGCGGGCCTTGCCCGCGAGGGCCAGATGAGGGATGAGCAGCAGCAGAAAGTAGAGCGCGGCCTCCCATACACGGGGATGGGGCAGGAAGGAGCTGACGGATCCGGCTTCGGCCGTCCTCATCAGTTCGTAGCAGAGGATGCCCCACGTTTCCACGGCCCAGGAGGAGAGCGCGTCCGCGCCAGGAAGGCCAGACAGCAACAGGTCGAGGAGCCCCAGAGGCAGCATGAGGCTGATGACGGGGGTCAGCAACAGGTTGGAAGGCACTTGCGTCCACAGCCAGCGGTTGGACTGCTCGAGGACCAGGGGCAGCGTGGTGATCTGGATGAAGAAGCTGATGACGGTCAGGGGAACCGTCCAGCGCAGCAAAGCCGAAAGCCACCTCAGAGGGCGTCGGGTCCAGAGGGCGGGGACGAAAGCCAGCCGTTCTTCCAGCGCGAAGCGCATGCGGCGGCGCAGGCGCTGGGCGGGCGTTCGCTCCACCCGCAGGTTGGAGGCGCCCGCGTCGGCGCATCCGCGGCAGGCCTGGTCGATGAGGCGGGCGCGGGGGAGGTAGAAGAGGCCGATGGCCAGCAGCGAGAGGAAAGAAAACTGGAAGCCGCGCTGGAAAAGGCTGGCAGGATAGCAGATCAGCACCAGCAGGCCGGCCAGTCCCAAGGCGTTGAGGGGTTGGCGCTGCAATCCTTCCGTCCACAGCAGGTAGAAGAGAGTCCCCATGAGGGCGGCCCGCAGGGCCGGGACGCCCGCGCCCGAAGCCGCCACATAAGTCCACAGCAAAGCCAGCGTGAGGAGCGTGCCCGCACGTCCCCAGCGGCGCAGCAGGCGGTGGAGCAGGGCCAGCAGCAGCGACACGTGCAGTCCCGAAACCACGAAGAGGTGGATCAGCCCCAGGCGTTGCAGCCGCCTCCACTCGGCGTCGTCCCAATCCGGCCTCAATCCCAGACAAACGCCAGCCAGGATTTTCCAGGCTCTGGGATCGAGGTGCTGACGCCGCCGGTCGCGGTAGCGCGACAGGAGTTCACGCACGGCCTTCCAAGGACGCCCGTAGAAAGCAGTTGCAGCCGGCCCGGTCAAACGCAATTGACGGGCGGACTTGAGGTAGACCTGGTGGAGGATGCCCTTGAGGAAGAAGATGCGGCGGAAATCGGGCGCTCCGGGAGTAGCGAAAAAAGAGGGCTCGCGCAGGTGGGCATTGAAGCGCACCAGGTCGCCGCCGCGGGGCAAGGGTTGGGAAGATTCCCAGGGCAGGGAGACCTGCAAGAGATGTGGATAAGGGACGCTGCGTCCGCTCTGGCGCAGGCTGCGGGGACGCACCTGCAGACGCAGATCTCCGCGGAGCAACTGGGGACGGCCGGCAATGCCGCCCTCGACCTCGGCCGTCCGCTGCAGATCGACCTGGGAGGCGGGGCGGGCGGGAGGTCCGATCGCGGCCACCAAAGCCGTCAGCAGCACTGCCAACAGCAGACAGGGATTGAGCAGCAAGAAGCGGCGCAGCCGACCCAGCCTCCGGTGCAGGGCCATTTCAAGGTGATAGAGCCGGCGGGCAAGAGTCCTCACACCTTCTATAACGCTGCTGGTCGTCGAATCTACGAAATCGCCGCCCGAGCAACTAATGAGCCGATACGGCCGTTGTGCCCATCGCCGCAAGGATGCGCCTCCCACCCGCCGACACACGGGGGAGGCTGGTTTGCACCATGTTAGTGGCTGGCCCGCTGTCGACACGGCTGCTGGGCAAGGAAGCTGCTTTTCTGGAAGGTAGGATGCGCCACCTTGCGGCGGCGGGCATAGGCCGGCTGCTGAGGAAGCAGGTGACCTTTTCGCTCGGAGGGGCCAGCCGGCCAGCCCCTGACTTGATGCAAACCGGCTTCCCCCGTGTGTCGGCGGGTGGGAGGCGCATCCTTGCGGCGATCCAGGCAACGTTTGTGGGTCGGCTTCCTGCTGCCTACACCAACAACGAAAAGGGAGGAAGTCCCTGCTCCTCCAACAGACGGCGCTGCAAGTAGCTGCGCTGCAGCCTCTCGAAGGACTCCTTCTCGAGCTTCTTCTTGTAGACCCGGGTCTCACGCCGTATTTCCTTCTTCAACTCCCCCACACTCTCCCCCGGCAATTCCTCGAGCAACTCATCGGCCAGCGAAGCGCCGATCTCGCTCAATTCGCGGTCGACTTCCTCGAAACTGACAAAGGAAGCCCCCTCGACTTCCTGCTTGAGCGCCTCAAGGCGGCGGCAGGCCCGACCATAGGGCTCGGCGGACCGTGCTTCCAGGAGAGCGAGAATGCGTCCGATGTCGGCCGTGATCTTTGGGCGTGAAAGCTCCAGGCCGTCCTCCTGGCGGCGTCTTTCCATCCCTTCCCGATCTTCCTCCTCATCCTTTCCCAGCATGGCCTGCTGGTGTTCCTGGTGGGCTTCCAGGATGGCCGGGTGACAGTAGTAAAGGCTGCGGGGAGCCGGGCGTCCGCGTTTCTCGGCCGCTTCAAAGCTGCGGTCGATGCCGCGCAAGGCGATGTTCAAGGGGATGCCGCTGTCCCGCCACAGTTCGATCAGGCACCAGTCCAAGGGCGATACCAGCAGGTTCTTACCCCGTTTGCGGACGAAGTACTCTTCGATCTCGGTGAAGTAGTTGAAGTAGTTGTCCAAGGCTCGCTCCGTGGCTGATGAGGCATCTTACCAGTCCAATGCGACTGCGCCGAGGGCAACTTTTTTTCGCCGGCCAGCAACAATTCGCCACCTGCGCTCGTTAGAGGTTGCGAGGAGACGAGCATGAACAAGATTTGGACCGACTTCCGTTTGGCCTTTCGCACCTTTACCAAGTCCCCCGCTTTTACGCTCATCACGGTACTGACCCTGGCCTTGGGCATCGGGGCCAACAGCGCCATTTTCAGCGTCATCAACGGCGTCTTGCTCAAGCCTCTCCCCTTCGAGGACTCGGAACGGCTGGTCGGCGTCTGGCATACGGCGCCGGGACTGGGATTCGAGATGGTCAACCAATCGCCCGCCACCTACTTCACCTACCGCGACGAAAACCGCGTTTTCACCGACATCGGACTGTGGGACCAGACCGCGGTCACGGTCACCGGCCTGGACCAGCCCGAGCGGGTGTCCGGACTCAACGTCACCGACGGCACCTTGCCGCTGCTCGGCGTCGAGCCCGTCTTGGGCCGCACCTTCAGCAAAGAGGACGACAGCCCCGGCAGCCCCCGCACCGTCATCCTCAGCTACGCCTACTGGCAGCGCCACTTCGGGGGCAACTCCGGCGCTCTAGGCAAGACCCTGAACCTGAGCGGCAATTCTCACGAAATCATCGGAGTCCTGGCACCCGGCTTTCGTTTCCTCAATACCGACCCTGAGCTTTTGATTCCCTTCCGTTTCGACCGCTCCGAGACCATCCTGGGCAACTTCAGCTACCAGGGCGTGGCCCGCCTCAAGGACGGAGTCGACCTGGAGCAGGCCAATCAAGACGTCAACCGCATGTTCCCCATGGCGGCCGAGAACTTTCCCGGCGGCATCAGCCTCAACATGCTCAAAGAGGCCAAGTTCGCAGCCCGTGTACACCCTTTCAAGTTCGACGCGGTGGGCGACATCGGATCGACGCTGTGGATTCTGCTGGGGACGGTGGGACTGGTGCTGCTGATCGCCTGCGCCAACGTCGCCAACCTTCTGCTGGTGCGGGCCGAAGGACGCCAGCAGGAACTGGCCATCCGCATGGCGCTGGGAGCCGACCGCTGGTCGGTGGCCCGCAAGTTCCTGGTGGAAAGCCTGACCCTGGGACTCCTGGGCGGCCTGGCCGGGCTGGCTCTGGCCTACGGCGGCATCCGCCTGCTGCTCTTCCTGGAGCCGGGCAGCCTGCCGCGTCTGCAGGAGATCAGCATCGACCCCAACGTGCTGGGTTTCACGCTGGGCATCTCCCTGCTGGCGGGGGTGCTCTTCGGACTTTTTCCCGCCGTCAAGTACCTGCGTCCGGGGCTGGTGCTGGCGCTCAAAGAAAGCGGACGCGGCGGAACCGCGGGCAAACAGCGCCTGCGGGCGCGCAACATCCTGGTGGTCGGTCAAATCGCTCTGGCGCTGGTGCTGCTGGTGGGCTCGGGACTGATGGTGCGCAGCTTCCAGGCCATGCGCCAGGTGGAACCGGGATTCACCGATCCGGACACGCTGCAGACCTTCCGCATCACCATTCCCAGCGCCGTGGTGGGAGACCCGGTTGAAAGCGTCCGCATGCATCAGCAGATCCTCGAGAACGTCCGCAGCATCGGGGGCGTGGAGTCGGTGGGACTCTCCAACTCGGTTCCCATGGACGGGTGGGACAGCAACGACGCGCTTTTCGTGGAAGAGTTTCCTACCGCGCCCGACACCCTGCCGCCCATCCGCCGCTTCAAGTGGGTCTCCGAGAACTACCACGCCACCATCGGCAACCCGCTGGTAGCGGGACGCGCCATCACCTGGGACGACATCTACAACCAGCGTCCCGTGGTCATGATCACCGAAGACCTGGCCGCCGAGTACTGGGACGACCCGGCCCAGGCGCTGGGCAAGCGGGTGATGTCGAGCCTGTCTGAGAGCAACTGGCGGGAGATCATCGGGGTGGTGGGCCGAGTGCATGACGACGGAGTCGATCAGGACCCGATCAAGACGGTCTACTGGCCGCTGCTGGTGCGCGACATGTGGGAGAACGAGACCTTTACCCAGCGCTCGCTGGTCTACGCCATACGTTCGCCGCGGACGGGTGCCTCCGACTTCACGGACGAGCTGCGTCAAGCGGTTTGGGCGGTCAACCCCGACCTGCCCTTGGCCAGCGTCCGCACCCAGCGCGAGTGGCTGGACGGTTCCATGGCCCGCACCGAGTTCACCCTCATCATGCTGGCCATCGCCGCCGGCGCCGCCATCCTGCTGGGCGCGGTGGGGATCTACGGCGTCATCTCTTACGCCGTGGGCCAGCGCACTCAGGAGATTGGCGTCCGCATGGCGCTGGGAGCCCGCCAAACCGACGTCAGCCGCATGGTGCTGCGCCACGGCTTCTTTCTGGCCGTCATCGGAGTGGGCTTGGGTCTGGCTGCCGCCTTCGGCCTCACCCGCCTGATGGCGGCCCTGCTCTTCGGCGTCGACCCCGTCGACCCCGTCACCTACTCAGCGGTTGCTGCCGCCCTGACCCTGATCGTCCTCTCCGCCACCTACCTCCCCGCCCGCCGCGCCTCCCGCCTGGACCCCACCCAGGCCCTGCGCTGGGAGTAGGCAAGGGCAAGGGCAAGTGCGATTTGCGAAGTGCGAATTTCGAACGGTCCGGACTCGGGCCAGCCAATCGCCCTCCTTCGCCGAGGCTTCGAAGGACAGACCGTCGCTGTTGTCGACGTCAGCTTCGAAAAAGCCAAAGCGGCGTCCAGGCTGAAGGGGAGCCATTCGTTAGCCCCCTCCTTCGCCGAGGCTTCGCAGGACAGGCCGTCACTGCCGACGTCAGCTTCAAAAAAATCCAACGCGGCGTCCGGGCTCCCTGAAGGGAGCGATTCGTTAGCCCAGGGTGAAGCCCGCCGCAAGCGAAGCGCGCAAGGGGGCAACCCTGGGTCACGAAACGAGCTGGAAGCGAACCCTGAAGGGGTGGAATAGCGCTCCATCAGGGCAAACTGTCATGAATCGTGTCCGTATAGGTAAACAAGGGATATGGACTCCCATGACCAGGCGCGTCATAAGACAGGGTATAGAGCATGATACCCAGCTTATTCCCCCCCGACGGCTCATAGGCACACAGCTTCTTCACGTCATCCAAGGGCGTGTGATTCCCATTGGTAAACGTCATGCAACTCACTCCGATGGCCAACTTGTCCGTCCCCCCGATGGTCTGCCCATAGTCGTTGTAGAGGGAGATGGTGCTGCTGTAGCCGGGATAAGGCGTGTAGTCCATGGTGGACACGTAGTCGAACTGCTGGGCAAACGGCTGCAATTGCGGGTTGCCCAGCCAGGCGCCGTAGATCGGGGCGGTCATGATGGACCCCGAGGGCAAGGCGCTCCTGATGGCCTTCACCACGTTGATAATGGAAGGGTCGCTGGTCGGAGGCTCGTAGTCAACGGTGATACCGTCCACGCCCCAGTCCTCGGCGGCCGCGGCCACCGTTTGCGCGAAGGTGGAAGGGTCCTGCTCGGGGAAGCTGCCGCTCAGAATCCCCAGCGTAAATTTGGTCTTGCGCTGCTGGTTCTGCTGCCGCTGACGGATGTCCTCCATCCAGCCCATGATGGTGGCCTGGTCGTTGTGCAGCACCAGCCGGTCAAAGTTGAGACTGCCGTCATCGTTGATCAGCACGTAGAAAAGGATGACGATGTCCACGAAGTCCGGCGTTTGCTCCAGGGTAGGCGAGTGCTCGGGCCCCGTCGGCTCCTCCCCGCTCCAGTAGGCGATAAAGGTTTCCTTGCTCATGGTGTCTTCCTCCCTGCCTGGCGCCACGCGTCACAAGTTCTGAGCCATGCCGCATCCTAACTTACTTCGGATTTAACCTCGGCAGTCAGGATTGCGCCCCTTTGGTTTGGGGTTCTTTCGAACTTCGGATATCGCACCTCGAACCTGGTAAGACTCTGGCTCAAAAGCTCTTAACGCGCTGCACACAGTCGTTTTTGAAAGGTCCGTTACCCGATCAACTGCCCCCAAGCCGTAAACGATCTCACTCAATCGTGTTCTTGCGCAGCTTCAATCCACGGATGTTCCACATCTGAATTCGTACTTGGCTTCAAGCCGCCATCAGGATTAGACACGCAAACGTCCCCACCCCTCTTGACCCCTGCCGGACACCTGCCCCAACCTCACAATATCAAGTATCTCTATTATAACCACTTTTTTTGCCTGACTCGCTACATAAAGCACTACAATGGCCACTTACCTGCATCGAGAGGCCAGGTAAAGAGAGGCGACGATGGCAAGCAACCGATCTAAACTGCACCAGATTTGTGCCGATTTTCTGCACCACCTGAGCGCCACCAAGAACCTGTCCCGGCACACCCACCGCGCCTACGAAACCGACCTGCGCGACTTCCTTACCTTCGTCGGAGGACACAAGACGCTGGAGGTGTGCACCCGGGAGCTTTTGCAGTCTTACATGCACCATTTGCAGCACGAGCGCGAACTCAAGACCTCCACCGTCAAGCGCCGCCTGGCTTGCCTGCGTCAACTCTTCCTCTGGCTGGAGGACGAGGAGCGCATCGAAGTCACGCCCTTTCAGCGCTTGCGTGTCCGCCTGCGTCTTCCTCACCGCCTCCCCCGCACCTTGACCCGCAGGGAGGTCCGAGCCCTGATCCTGGAGTCGGCCAAACGCCTGGGAATCTACCGCAACAAGCGTTACACTCCTCAGAACCTCCCCCTACACCCTGACCCGGATGCCCTGCAGCAACTCACCACCCTGGTCTGCATCGAACTTCTCTTCTCCACCGGAATCCGCGTCGGCGAACTGGTCGCCATCCGTCTGCGCGACCTCGACATCGACACCTCCACCATCCTCATCCAAGGAAAGGGCCACCGCCAGCGCCATGTCTTCCTCCCCGACGACACCCTCCACGCCCTCATTTCCCGCTACCTTCAAATCCGCTCTTCCCTGCACCCCACAACCTCCCAACTCATCCTCCACCCTTCTCTGGACCGCCTCACCACCACGGCTCACGTCCGCCGCTGGATCGCCGAAGCCGGCCGCCAGGCTTCGCTAACCCGCCGCATCACCCCCCATATGTTCCGTCACACCGCCGCCACCCATTTGCTCGAGGCCGGCCTAGACATCCGCTACGTCCAACGCCTCCTAGGCCACCAAAGCCTCACCACGACACAGATATACACAGCTGTAGACAGTTCACATCTTAGAAGTCTCGTCCGGAAGTACAACTGCAGAGGAACTCTTAGGAGGCACTGATAATTTTTAGTTATCACCCGGCAGAGAACGTGTTTGGAGTTTTCGGGTGTCCAAAGCAGGAGTCTAGCGCAACCCTGACAGAATTGCAATTCAGACAGCAGTGGTTCTTTCTCTTCACACTTTATTTGGGATGGGTGCCGGCAGGTTCTTTGAATCTAAACAATGTAAGGAGACCATATTAGGACCATTCTTGTCGTGAGTTCGTGGGGCTTGGTGGCTCTACTTCTGGTAGGCGCCTGTTAATACGCATCCCTCATACCGCTAAACGGTCTAAAGACTCCCTTGAGGGATGATCCAGCCTGCGAGTTGCTGGGTAGCCTCGGCGATGCGGTCGAAGTCTCGGTCGTAGTGGAGGATGGTGAGGTTGTGGAGTTCGGCGGTGGCGGCGATGATGAGGTCGGGGATGGGTAGGCGGTGACGGCCGATCTTCGCCAGCTTGCTCTGGATCTCGATGGCGCGCTGGAACACGGGTTCGGTGAGGGGGATGTGGTGGTAGGCAAAGATCGGCGACGCCTTATGTCGGCGTGCTCTTTGGCGCCTCGGGCGCTGTAAACAACTTCCAAGTCCATGATGGCGCAGGTGGCGGCTTTTCACCCGCTTCGATGATTGGCGAAGTCGCTTGCGGACCGGTTCCAAGTGCATTGCGGGCCAAAGGCGCGCTTGTCGACCAAGTAGCGGGCCTTCATGAGCGCCATGCCTTGGCCATCACATCTGGATCGATCAGATCCAAGCCTTCCATGGAGGAGAGGGCCTCGACCTCCTCGCGACGCGCCTCGCCACGCTGGACTTCCAACAGGGCCTTCTCGATCGTTTCCCTGATGGTCGCCGTCGCAAGTATCCGCTTGGCTGATCGAAGCAGATCCCGATTGATCTCCACGCTGATCCTTTGCGTCGAACTCATCACATGCAGGATATCGTACTCGGCTTGTTGAAGATATCTGGTTGTAAGTCGAGTGGATATCCCATGCGGGCTGCTAGGAGCAGACGCAGAATTGTCTGCATTCCACGCGGATACAGTCGCCGGAGCCGGAGGGGCACCAGAGGGAGCAGTCGGCCGAGGAGGAGCAGAATTCGATCAGGATGCAGGCGTTTGTTTGGGTGGGGCCCAGTAGGGTCCTGACCCCCGCAAGTAAGGATAGGAAGACGATGGCGACGGTGATCTGGCGTAGGCTGCGTTTCATTTCTCCTCCTGAAGGATTGGATGGGTTGAGTGTCAATAAGTCTAGCAGAACGAAACTGGAGGTAGCCAGAAGGAAGATGCGGCGCATCGAGGGGATCGTGGCAAGGCCAATCCTCAGGAGTTCCGGCCATCCTCGCGCAGGGGGTTGTGCCAGGTGAGGGTGGGGAAGCGGGCGAAGTCGTTGTCGGCCGAGAAAAGGGTGAGGCCGTGTTCGATGGCCAGGGCGGCCAAGTGGGCGTCGGGGACGAGGTTGGACTGGTGTCCCACCACGCTGAGGAGGTCTTGCAGGATGTCCGCATGGCGGCGGGTGGGTTGGGGAATCCAGACCTGCTCCAGGGAGAGCCATTCCTGGACTTGGGACCAAGCATCCTCCATCGACGCCGGATGCTGGTAGATACGAGGATTGGTGACGAGGCGCAGGAAGGCCAGCAGAGAGGGCCAGGGGAGTCCGATGCGGGGATGGCGGTTGAGGACGTCCTCCAACCATTGACGGCTCTTGCCGTGCTGGGGCATGCTCTGGTTGAAGGCGTACACCAACAGATTGGCGTCCACCAGGATCATCGGTAGTCCTCTCCTTCAGCGATGGCCAAAGCTTCGGAGATGTTGTCGAGATCGTTGAGGCGGCAGCGTCCCAAATCGCGGGGATTGATCCGGTAGCGCTTGCTCTCCGGGGGAGGCGCCAGCATCACGTTGAGGCCCTTGCGCAGGGCTTGATTCACGACTTCCTTGAGCGTCAGATCGCGTTCTTTGCGCAGCCTTTGAATCAGTACCGCCACGTCCTCTTCGATGGTCAGCGTCGTCCTCATGCATCAGATCATAGATCTGGTGATGTCTTGATGTCAAGAAACCGTCGCCTGGTCAGGGCGCTGGGTTGGAGCTGGCGGCTATGGCGATCAGGGCGCCGGTGTCGAGGCGCTGGATCAGGCCCAGCAGGGAGACCTGGGCCGCGTCGCGGACGTGGATGTTAAGGGTGCCGCGGAAGACTGACTCCTCTTGGAAGAAGGTGTTGAAGAGCGGCTGTTCGGTCACGAAGGCGGACAGTTGCTGTCCAGGAGCGAGCACCATCGAGAGCGGGTCGGCTACAGGCGCACCCGAGGCGTCGAGCAGGGTCAGGTCGAGCGTGACCCCGTCGCTGCCCGGGTTATAGACCGCCAATCCGGTGTTTTCCAAGGCGTTCACGCTGACGTAGACCTGGTGCCGGGAGCGCGGCTGGGCTGGATTCACCGAAACAAAATTGTCGCCCAGGATGGTGAAAATCACCGTGGCTTCGAGACCCGATTCTTCTCCCCGGTCCGAGTGGACGGTCAGAGGACCGCTCAGGAGAGAGGCGGACGTGCCGTCGGTGACGATTTCGGTGCTCGACCAGGGCGCCAGCTCGTAGAAGATGGAAGAAGCCGCCCGTCTCTCGGAGGGAACTTGCTGAGGATTCCCCGACGAGTCGAAGAATCTGACCTCGCCGCTGTCCGGCTCGTCGCTGTTGTTTCGGATGACCAGACGGGTCCGGCTGGTGGTCCCCGCGATCAGGCCTTCGGCGTACTGCGGGAAAATCAAGAGAGGCGGAGTCTCTTCCGCCATCACGGCCAAGGTGCCGTCGACCGCCGCGGTGGCCACCTCCTCCCCGTCCTGGTCCGTAGCGGACACGCTGTCGAGCAGGAAGCCGTAGTCGGCTTGAGGCGTCCCCCGCGGGACGGACACTCTCAGCACCACCAGCGTTCCGTCTTGGATGGCGTTCTGGTTCAGCCCGCTGACGATGACCAGCAGAGTGTTGGGATCGAGCTGGTTTGAACTCACCGTCTTGGCGCCCGCGTCCGCCGCATTACCGGCCTCGGCCGCCAGCGAGAAATGGCTGCCGTCAAAGAGGACTTCGAACTGGAGGGCTGTGACTTCTTCGTCCTGGGCCTGGTAGTCGACGGCAATCTCGATCTCGGAACCGGGCGTGACGACGGCATTCCGCACGCTCAACTGTGCGGCCTGAGCCGTTGCCAGGCTAAAGACGACGGTGATCAATGCGAAAATTCTGGACATGGCTTTTCTCCACTTAGCGATAAGGCATCCGGCTGCGTCTTTCCCGGTCACCGGCAGCGGGACGGCCCTCCTCGACCGTGGACGCGAAGTTCAGCCGGCGCCCGTCGCCGTCGGTCCCGATGACCCGCCGGACAGACAGCACCTGGGTCCCCGGCGCAGCGGGCGCGGAGCCACTCACCGTCAAGGTGGCCACCGCTCCCGCCTCGATTGGTCCTTGGTTGAAGCCGGCGATCAGCAGGCGGTAGACCCCGGGCCCGATCGGGCGCAGGTAGAGAAGCTTTCCGCTTTTCCGCATGACCGGGCTGAGCACGGCCTCGACTTGCAGGTCGGGATCGGCCATCACCAGATCGAACTGGATACCGCTGAGACCGCTGGGAAGGCGGGTCAGCTCCACGGTCGCCTCAAGGGTTCCCTGGTTGCTCGGCTGCAGCTTTCCCAGGCGCAATTCGCCTGCTCCAGGAGAGCCGAGCGCCAAGGCCGTCCCCAAGGGAAGGACGGCCGCGACGAGGGCGGCTGCAAGTTTGCGTGAAAGGGTGCGGATCAACCGTGGGCGGAAATTTCTGCTCATTGGCATCCTCCACCAAGTGCGGCGTTGATTACCGCCTGAATGTCGGCCACGTTAATGGCGCCGTCTTGATTCAGGTCGCAAGTGGGCGGGGCGCTTTGCAGGGCTTCGTTGATCATGCTCTGCACGTCCGCGACATCTACGCCTCCATCGTCGTTGATGTCGCAGTCGCAACCGGCTCCGGCCGCCGAGAAAAAGATGAAATCATTGCTGAAAAGACCATTGCTGTTCTGGACCTGCAAGAAGTGCATGCCGGGCGACGGGGGAACCGTCGCCAATTGGACCACTACGTCCTCGCCCGAGCAGTCGGGAAGCTGGCCTCCTTGATGACACCGGACGTTGCCCAGGATCCGTCTTCCGTCGACATAGACTCGGGCCCCCGCTTCAACATGCCGTGCGCTGAGCAGCATGGAGTTGCTGCCGTCCAGGACGGTGGGGAAAATCTGGGGCCCCCGTTGCTCCTCGATAGGTCCCTGACTCCAAAGGGCGGGCTGGGGGTGATCCAGATCGACATTGACGCCCAGGCGTCCGGTAAAGGTGACGAGCAGCTCCCCGGCCGAGGCGCGTCCGATCAGATCGGAGCGGGTAAACCTTTGGGGCCTGGGACCGTCCTCCACATAGAGGCCCGATACGTACTGCAAGCGGACCGGCAGGGCGCTGTCGCCGTCGATGAACACACCTTCGCCCTGGAGCAGGACGGCGCCTTCACTAGCCGACACTTCCAAGGCGTTGAGCAGGTCATCGGTCAAGGCGGACCGGGCGGAGCCCTGATTGAGGGTGACCTGGCGGGCGAAGGATCCGGAGAAACCGGTGCTGCCTTCGGTCACCATGTTCCAGGCGGGCTCGAGGGCCGGGCTCAGCCCCACCCACATGTCCCTCTCCACGATCCCGGTCTGGCGCGCGGAGGGGAGCATGAGGTCCACCAGGTTGACCCGGCCCTGGGGCAGAATCAGCCAGCGGTCGTAGGCTCCGCGCCAGGTGGGTGCGTCCATCCCCGTCTCCGGCGTATTGGTGCTGACCCAGAAGGGCATTCGATGACAGTCGCCGCAGGTATTGGGGCCATCGGCAGTAATGACTCCGTCGATGTGAAAGACCTTGAAGCCCCGCTCGGCGGTGTCTGAAAGGACGTTGTCGAAGGAACGCCTCCTGGACGGCGGGTAAGGTACGCTGAGCAGGAACCTGGCCATGTCATCGCGCTGGCCGGCTGTAAATGCGCCGGGTTTGCCTTCGTCGTTGACCGTCGGGTCGCCAACCCTCAGCATGGTGGTAGCCAACCCTCCGTCGACGAGATGGCGGGTACTGCTCTCAGGAACATTGACGTCGCTGTTCGGGGGGTCGGAGCCCATGATATTGGCGGTGTTTCTTCCGCCATAGGGATCGCCGGGAATGCCGTCCCAGTGATAGGGGGCGGTGTCGCGCAGACCCCGGACCGGCATCGTTATGCGAGGCGGAATCTGGGTGCAGCCTGGCACACTGCAGATCGGCGTGTCCAATACCCACAGCAACTGGTCGGTGTGCCCGTCAGGATGGCAGCTCTCGCAGGAGAAAGTCCCCGTGCTGGACGCACTGGCGTCGTGAAAGACCATCCGCCCCCGCTTCACTTCGGGATGAGTGGGATCCTCCAAAGCAACAGTCTCGACCACCTCGGGGTGGGAGGGATCGGAGAGATCGACCAGCGACACCGTGTTGGAGACGGCATTGAGTACCCAGGCCCGGGCCGGCTCACCCTGGACGCCCGACTCCAGCGCGATGCCTCTAGGAACCGCGCCGACATCGGTGCGTCCCAGAGCTTGTCCGCTGGCGGCGTCGATGGTGAAGAGCTTATTGGAGCCAGCCGCCGAGACGACCAGCGTCGAGTCGTCGGCGCTGATCTGAATGGCGTAAGGCGTCGCCAACGCCATAGCAGGCGCCGGATGCTGGGGTGGAAGCGGCTCGAGATCGATCACCTGGGGAGAGCCGCAGCCCCCCCCGCCGCAGTCGACGCGGGCGATCTGGTTGAGGAAGGCCCGGTTTTCCAGCTCAGCCAAGCCGTCCCCTCGGGTCCCGGCCCGGCCGTTGACATGATTGCGGGCCTCCGTCTGAGCCACGAAGACGCGTCCGGCGGAGTCCACGGTCAGGCCATAGAGCAACGTCCCCACCTTGCTGACAACCCGGACCAGGCGGTCGGTAGTCGTATCGAAGACGTAAAGGTCGCGGTCCGGGACGGCCGGATTCTTGACGATGTCGACGTCGATGCCCAACGACAACACGTTGTTGGAATGTTGGATGGCATTAAAGGTACACAAGTCCCCATTGACGGGTCCTGTGCAGCCCGAGATCTGGGTCTGGTTGTTGGACTCGAAAGGAATCACGTAGAGCCGGTCGCCGCGCACGGTCAACGCCCGAGGATCCTGGGCCGTGATCGTCAGCCGTTTCACCACCCGCCGCTCGGGCACGCTGATGACGGCAACCTGGTTCTCTGACGACAGCGCCACGTAGGCTTTCTCATTGTCGGCGAAAGCCAGCCCCACAGGCTCGTCAAAGCGGGTCGCCTTGGTGACGGGGTCGAAGTCCTGAACCGTGGCCAGGACTTGCAGGTAGGTGAGGCTTTGCGGATCGCTGTCGATGACGCTCACCGAGTCTGAGATGTGATTGCTGACCCAGACTTCCTTGCCGTCCGGACGCACCGCGATCGCCACCGGGTCGATGCCCACGTTGACCCGCGCGAGGATGGAATGGCTGGAGGCGTCGATGACGTCCACGGTATCGGCGGGAGTGTTGGCGACGAAGACGCGTCCGCCGATCAGGACGATGGGATTGGAATGCGGACTCATGAAGGTGGGATGTCCCGTCTGGGAGCGCTGCAAGGGAGGCGCTTGGGCGCCGTTGGCCTCCTGCAAGCCTCGGGCCGTCAGCAGTCCGGCCACGGCTACGATCCCCAGGCCCAGGATGCTTGTTGCGGATAACTGCTTGAAGCGTCTCATGCTGTTCTCCAGGCCACAACGCTGATCGTTAAAAAGTGCGGAAGCTTGATGCTCAAGTTAGCACCGTTCTTTTCTCGCCTTCTGACCTGCGAAGGCACTTCCCGGGGACAGAAGCCCGATGGCCTTGAATCTGAAATCGTGGGCGGTAACGAGGAACGTATGGAGCGTTGGCCGTTGCCAGGTATCAAGCGCCGACCACGTTCTCCTTGGCTGGGGCCGCCTTCCCGGTCAGTTGCGAATCTTGTAAGCTCTAGGCCATGCAGCGAACAGCTTCTCCCAACATGGACCCGGCGCCCAGGGACATCGCGCCGGGACGGTTGTGGATCGACGGACGGCCCTGCGAGGCGGCTTCCGGCAAGGCCTTGGAAGTGGACTACACTCTCGATCTCTACAGCCAGACCAAGAGCGTCTGGATCAGGCTTTGACTGGATATGCGCGCTTTCTACGACGAGGACGCTGATCTGGAGGAGTTGCGGGATGAGACCGTGGCCGTGCTGGGCTAAGTCATCCAGGGGAGGACCGAGAGAAACCGGGAAGTGAACACATTGGATTCAGCGCTTTGGACCTATTCTTCCGGGCTGACCTGGGTTCCTTGGAACAGGGCTTGCACCGGGACCCACAGGCGGTGGGGGCCGAAGCGGATGTTGAGGACGGCTTTTCGGTGGTCGGCTTCGTCCAGCGTGAAGTCGATTTGCAGCTTGTCGGCCACCCTCTCTTCCTTCGACCATTGCAGCGGGACGCGGAGGCCCTCGGGACTTTCCTTGCGGTTGACGTGCCAGGCGTCGATCTTCATCTCGTAAGTCGAATCGGGATCGAGCAGAATCAGTGCCCAGTCGTCTTCGGCGCTGCGTTCCAGCACCGCGTAGTAGATTCCGGGCTGGACGGTGGTTTGACCCATGCGCAGGGGAAAACGGGTGTCGAGGTTGCTCCAGTAGTTCTGACCCATGCGCCAGCGCTTGCCCCGGGTCAACCGGTCGAACTGCTGGGCGTACTCCTGCTTCCAGGGAGGTTGGCCGTATTCGATGGCCACCTGTCCGGGCGAGTAGTTCCACGGTTTGTCCGAGGTCTTGCTGAAGTAGATCAGGCGGGTTGAGCCCCGTTCTTCGCTCATCGCCCAGCCTTGAAAAGGCGCGTCTTTATAGTCTTCCGGCGGCGCCGCCAGAAGCAACACCATTGTTACCAGTAAATGCATGACTTCTCCCTTCACTCCCTTTGATATTTACACGCCGGCAAGTCCTCAGGGGTTCCGTCCTGAGGAGCGGGAGTCAGGGGAGGCCGTCTTCCTGGCAGCGACGCTGGTAGACTAGAAGGGTGGAAGAGACACCCAGGGACGCCCCGGAGAACACGCCCCAGCACGATGCTGCAAGAACTGGACAAGAAAAATCTCCGCAGGACCTTGACCCGCCGCGCCAGCCGACGTGGTGGCTTTGGCTGCTGCTGTCCCTGTTCGTGGGCGCATTCATGGTGCTGGCCTTCCTCCAGCAAC
This sequence comes from Acidobacteriota bacterium, assembly GCA_035471785.1. Taxonomy (NCBI): domain Bacteria; kingdom Pseudomonadati; phylum Acidobacteriota; species Acidobacteriota bacterium. The sequence goes on along the minus strand of DATIPQ010000138.1, from coordinate 52,833 downwards.
AAGAGCTTCACCAGTCCAGCTCGTCGCCGCTGACGCAGCCGCTGGGAGATCTCGCTGAAGATCCTCACTTCCGCCTGACCTCCCGCTATGCGCTGGGCGTCTATCGCCTCTCCAAGATGGGGATCGCAGTCGGCGGTAGTGCCGAAGATGAAACGAGTTCGGAGCAGCTTGTGGACTCGATGCTGGAGGAAGTGGAATCTTCCGCCGCGACGCTTGTTAGCCGGCTCCGCACCGTCCCTGTCCTGGCCGAGATGCGGGGAAGAGATGCCGCTCTGCAACGCCTTGAAGAGGTCAAGGGCTCCATCTCGGCCGTCATTGCCGGCTCTGGCGACGACCAAGCACCCTCGGTTTCTCCCCAGAGCCTGGAAGAGGACGCTCAGGTCTTCGCCACCATCTACCAGCAAGGCTCCGACTCGCTCTCCCAGGAGCAGCGCCAGAGGTTGATCGATCGCCATCACTGGTATGCCCGCTTGGCGCTGGAGCAGGGCGGCGACGAGTCGGTGTCGGCCCATTCCGTCATCTGGAGAACGACAATCGTCCTCTTGTCGGCAGGACTGGGACTGCTTGCGGCAGCCGCGACGGGATTCGTGCTCTTGGCGGCGGCAATTCTCCTTTTCGCCAGAGAACACCTGCGGACACACTACCGGACCCTGCGCAGTCAATCCGCCGCCCTGAGCCGTCCTTTGTTGGAAGTCGTCGTCTTCTTCTTGCCGCTGCTGCTGATGCTGACCGTGATTGGGGAAGGGATAGGACAGCTCTTGGGAGGCGTACCCCTGCTGGCCATCGTCCTTTGGGGAGCATTGCTGGCGCCGCTCTGGCCGCTGCTGCGGGGCGTTTCGCGGAGGCAGTTGAGGCAGGCGCTGGGCTGGAATCGGGGACGCGGCGCCGGATGGGAAGTGCTCAGCGGGGTGGGCGGCTACCTGGCCGGAATTCCAGTGATGGCGGCGGGAGTGGCAGCGACCTTCTTCATCTCTCAGGTTTTCGAGACCCAACCCAGCCACCCGGCGGCTCTGGAAGCGTTGAGCGGCGGATTCTGGCAGATCTTGCAGATCTATCTGCTGGCCTGCGTGTGGGCTCCCGTGGTGGAGGAGTCGGTTTTTCGAGGAGCCCTCTTCAGCCACCTGCGTATGCGCTACTCCGGAGCGACATCGGCGTTGTTGTCGGGGATTATTTTTGCCGCTATCCATCCTCAGGGACTGGCCGCCCTGCCCGTTTTGACCGCCATCGGATTCGTGCTGGCCATGCTGCGCGAATGGAGGGATTCGCTGATCGCCCCCATGACGGCCCATGCCCTCAACAACTTCCTGGCGATCACTCTCCTCTTGCTGCTCTTCCGCTGAAGGAGGGCTTAGACCACCTTCCTGAGGGCCTCTACGAACTGCTCCATCTCTTCTGGCAGGCCTAAGGAAACGCGGTTCCAGTCGAGCAGCGGGGGGAAGGGGCGGCCTACCAGCACTCCCTGCCGGCGCATCGCTTCGATGTGATCGGCAACCCTGCCGGGGATGCGGTGGAAGATGAAGTTGGTCTGGCTGGGCAGGTACTCGATTCCCATTTCGTCCAGAGCCGCAGTGACGATCCGCCGCGCCTGCAGGTTGCTCTGGAAACTGCGCTGCAAGTATTCCTGGTCGCCGTAGCAGCCCAGGGCGGCGCAGGCGCCGGCGTGGTTGACTCGACCCCATTGGGCCAGCTCGCCCAACTGCTTGGCCGTCTCGGGATGGGCCACGCCGTAACCGACCCGCAAGCCGGCCATGGCGTAAATCTTGGAAAACGTGCGGGTGACCAGCGTGCGGGGACGGGCCGCCGCCTCGGCAACCAAACTGCGGTAGCGTTCGTCGCGCACGAACTCGTGATAGGCCTCGTCGATCAAAAACCAGGTTTCGGACGGCGCCTCCTTCATCCAGTCGGCTACAGCCTGGCTGGAAATCACCGTCCCGGTGGGATTGTTGGGATTGCAGATGTAAACCAGCACCGGCCCTTCTATCTGGCTGGCCGCCTGGCGCATGGCGTCCAGAGGATAGTCGCGTCCATCGGCCAGGTCGAATTCGCGCACCGTCACGCCTCGGGCCTTGGCCTGATCGGAGAAGGTCAGGAAAGTGGGGCGGCCTTGCAGGGCCGTGCCCCCTTCAAGCTGGGAGAAGGCCTCGGCCGCCATCACCAGCAGTTGGGCCGATCCTCCGCTCATGACCACCTGCTCCGTCTCCACGCCCAGCGCGCCCGCCACCATCTCCTTGAAGCGGGGATAGATGTCGCCGGGATAGCGGTTGGCGTCCACCAGCCCCTCCACCAGGGCCTGGCGGGCTGAAGGAGCCAGTCCCAGGGCGTTCTCGTTGGAATCCAGCCGCAGCAAGGGAGTCCCGTCCCCGGCGGCCTGAGGATCCCGGGGCTGACAGCCCATCACCTTGAGCGCCGCCAGTCCTGCGGCAGTCCCGATCAGAAAGCGTCTTCGATCCATCTGTTCTCCTCTGCAAGAGGGGGGTTTAGGGGCGATTCTGACAGGGCGGCCCTGGATTGACAAGCTCTCGGCGATCTTGCTACATTCCTGCGGCGGCCCCATCGTCTAGGGGACTAGGACGCCGCCCTCTCACGGCGGAAACGGGGGTTCGAATCCCCCTGGGGCTACCAAACCCGTTCCAATCTCCGGTCAGGGAAACGCTGGAACTCACCCTTCCGCCGCCGACTTCAGTTCTTATCGACCCTCGGAGCAGCTTGACAGCGGACCGGCATTGGAACTGCTCAGTTGCTGGTTTCGCCGTCGAAGAGTTTAACGGTGCGTTGGGAGCGGCGGGCGTAGTCGGGGTTGTGGGTGACCAGGAAGAGTGTAGCGCCTTTGGCGTGGAGGTCTTGGAGCAGGCTCATCACGGCTTCGCCGTTCTTGGAATCGAGGTTGCCGGTGGGCTCGTCGGCCAGCAGAATGAGCGGATCGGCCACCACCGCCCGGGCCACGCCCACGCGCTGCTGCTCGCCGCCGGTGATCTGGGAAGGATAGCGGCGGGCGTAGGAATTCATCCCCACTTTGGAGAGCGCGTCCATAACCCTCTGACGACGTTGCTCGGCGGGCATCTTCAGGTAGGTCAAGGGCGTTTCCACGTTTTCGTAGACCGTCAGGTCGCCGATCAGGTTGAAGTTTTGGAAGATGAAGCCGACGCACTTGTTGCGGATGTAGGCCATCTGCTGGGGCTTCAGTCCGGCTACCGGAGTTCCGTTGAGCGTGTAGGTGCCGGTGGAAGGCGTTTCCAGCAGGCCGATGATATGCAGCAAAGTCGATTTCCCGCATCCCGAGGGACCCGCCACGGTAACGAACTCGCCCCGCTCAATCTGCAGATCGACTTCGCACAGGGCTTGCGTGCGCACCTCGCCGTTGCCGCTCACGAAAACCTTGGAGATTCCCTCCAGGCTGATCAGAGGCGTGTCGGCGCGGGCCCGCAAAAAATCTTCCATCTGCTGTTGGGCGTCAGAACCCGAAATTCGGCGCAGCAATGTCTTGAGCATTACCCTTAAGACGGACTTCACCCTCGGATGGTTGGCTTTTAAAGGACAGAATTCTCCACCTCCTGCCAACTCACCGGGCGGATCGCGGCGGAGCCGGCCCAATCGGCCTTTAAACAGCGTCCCTCACTGTGCGTGGCTGTACGAGCTATAGGCTATTGACAGCACCGACCACCCCGCGCATAATCGGCCCTCAAGTCCATCAGGACAATATTTCAAATTGTTCATTGCATTAGGGGAGGAGAAAATGTCGAGGATCGCGACCACGCCCAAAGTCCGTCTTTTGGCCGTAGTGCTGAGTTTCTGCCTGGCCGTGGGCTGGCTGCAGGCTCAGAACTGCGAGGGCCAGAATCTGCTCCAGCCCGAGATCAGGGATTCCGAGAACGGCAGGCTCGACACCGTCATGACGGTGGCCTATGCCGTCAACATCCTGGGATGCGACAAGGTCAACCTGCGCAACTATGAAGCCACCTTGAGGCCGCCCACCTTCAAGGTCAAGGCGGGCGACCGCATCACCATGCAGCTCAACAACGACCTCCCCCACAAGGACATGAACCATCCCGCCGATCCCAATGTCCCACACGGGTTCAACATCACCAACTTCCACACCCACGGATGGCACATTTCGCCCACCGGCAACAGCGACAACGTCCTGCTCGAGCTGGAGCCCGGCCAAGGCCTTCTCTACGAATTCAACTTGCCCGACGATCACCCGGCGGGAACCTTCTGGTACCACCCCCACAAGCATGGATCCACGGCCATGCAGGTGGCCAGCGCCATGGGCGGAGCCCTGATCGTGGAAGGCGGACTGGACAACAATCCCCAAATCGCCGCCGCCAAAGATCGGATCATGATCTTGCAGCAGATCCCCTACGAGCTAGGCGACGACGGGATCGGCACCATCGAAGACTTTGCGCAGTTGCAGGGCGAGTACACCCGCCCAACCTTCGTCAACGGGCAGGTCCATCCGGTCATCCGCATGAAGCCCGGCGAGGTGCAGCGCTGGCGCTTCATTCAAGCCGGCATTCTGGAACTGGTCCACCTGAGCCTGCAAGGCCATGAGCTCAACGTCATCGCCTGGGACGGGCTGGCCACCGGTTCCATCGACCCTCATGAATCGGTAGAACTGGCTCCGGGCAACCGTGTGGACGTACTCGTCAAAGCGGGAGCGCCGGGAACCTACCAGCTCATGAAGATCGCCGAACAACCCGATCAGGGCCTGCGCAATCTGCCGACCAACGAGGAGCTGGTAGCCACCGTCGTGGTCGAGGGCTACCCGGTCGTGATGTCCCTTCCCAATAGCGCCGAACTGGCCAAGTACAAGCCTTTCAGAGACATCCGCCCTGACCAGCTCCAGTCGCAGAAGGACGTGGTCTTCGCCAAGAACAACTCCAGCACCTTCTTCAACATCAACGGCGTCCCCTTCAATCCCAACGAGGTTCCCTGGCAGCTCAAGCTGGGCCATTACGAGCAGTGGAACCTGTCCTCCGACGACCAGAACCACCCCTTCCACATCCACGTCAATCCCTTCATGGTGGTCAAGATCGGAGATGAGGAACTCAACCCGCCGCGCTGGATGGACACCATCCTGGTGCGCAAGGGCAAGCCGGTGGTCTTCTATACCTTCTACAAGCGCTACATCGGCAGCTTCGTCTTCCACTGCCATATCCTCAACCACGAGGATCAGGGAATGATGCGGCTGGTGGAAATCGTACCTTGAGGGATTCTAGTGCGCTGAAGTTTTGAGCCGCCCCGTTGTGTTATTCCACGCCTTCAGCGTTCGGACCTTGGCCGTCCTGAACCCAGGGTGGCGCCGCCGTCTCGCTGGCGCTCGCCGGGGCTGACCCTGGGCTAGCGAATCGCTCCCCTTCAGGGAGCTTGTGCTCGACTTTCAACACAGCCACTGCCTGCCCTCCGAAGCCCTGCCTCGCCCTCCGTAGCCTCTGGCGAAGGGGGCGAAGGAGGGGGCTGGCGCATCTGTCCCTTGCAGGGACAAGAAGCAGGCGTCCAGCGTCCAGTGGTTTGACCGGCAGCGCTAGGCTGAGGCGAGTTTCCTGGCGATGCGGCCGGCGGTAATGCCGAAGTGGGAACTGTGCCATTCCACCTGGCCGCCGCGCAAGCAAATCATCTGAGGCGAGGCGTGGGCTACTGAAGTCTGCCGGGCGATGTAGTTGGAAACGTCGCGTTCTTCGATGACGTGCACCTTGTGGACGACGGCGCCAGGATGCTGGGAGAGGTATTTTTCCACCTCGCGATGAGCGAAAGAACTGATGGCGCAGGAGGTGCTGTGCTTGAAGATCAGGGCGGTGGCTTGCTGAAAGAGCTGATCGACTTGAGCCGTTTCGATGAGTTGCTGCATGTTTTTCCTCTACCCTCGCGCACTAGGACGCCGCGGCCGGGAGGTTGGATTCTCCAGGAGCGGGATCTTTTTCAGCCCTGCCCTGCAGCCCGACTGCGCCCAGGTAGAGGAACCACATCAGCAAGGTGGCTGCCAGGAAAGCGATGCGGCCCGAGAAGCCCAGCGTGCTGGGCGAAATGAACCCTTCCACCAGACCGGCGAAGACCAGCATCACCATCACGCCCAGTTCCAGCGTCAGGGCACGCGGAGCGACACGCTTGAGGGCTTCGCTGCGGGTCAGCCGTCCCGGCGCCAGCATGGTGCGGGCCAAGAGGAATCCGGCGGCTCCAGCCAGGACGATGGCCAGCAGCTCGGTGCCTCCGTGAGGCATGATCCAGCCCCACAAGGCCCGTCCATTGCCGTTGAGCGTCATCCATCCTGCCACCGCGCCGATGTGGATGCCGTTGTAGATCAGCAGCAGCGCGGTGCCCACTCCCGCCGTCAGTCCCAGTCCGAAGGCCAGCAGCGAGACCTGCAGGTTATTGGTCATGATGGAGCTGGCGGCCACGGGACGCATCAATTCGGGAAAGCTGTGCATGGTGTCTTCGCGGGCCGGTTGGAAGTCGAGAAACGCCGCCGGAACCAGGTCGTAGCCCAGCGAGGGGTCGCCCATCACGGCAAAGGCCGTCACCACGGCGGGAAAGAAGAAGAAAAAGGCCGACAGTCCCGCCGCCCCCAGAGAACGTCGGAAAGCCCTTGGAAAGGCGGCCAGCCAGGAAGCGCTCTCTGCCCCGCCCTTGCTGTGCCGGGCGTAGCCGTAGAAGAGCAGATGGCCGGCCAGGGCGATGCGGTTGAGTTCCAGCACGGCGTCCTCGTCTCCCCCCATCGAGCGGGCCCGGGCCAAATCGGCGTTGACGCGGCGATAATCCTGGCTCAGGTCCTCTATGTTTTGGGGGGAAAGGCGACGCAGGGCCGGAGCGCCGCGCGACAGCAGGCGTCTGACCCGGCGCGAAAATCTAAGCCAGAGCAGGCGTTTGCGGGCCGCGGCATCGAGTTCTTTTTGAGGTGGCTGCTCGCCTTCCTTCAAGGGGGCGGCCTTAAGCCGAGCGGCGTCAACCTGCCGGGAAGAGAGTTCCAAGATGCGCCGCAGAACGCCTTCGCAGTACTCGCGCGGATCGGGCAGGGCGGCCACCCGCTCCGGGTCTTCTCCCATCATCTCGAGGAAGGGACGGGTGATGCGCCAGGCCAGTTCGGAGCGTTTGTCGGGGTTCATCTGCAGGCGGCGGTCCATGAACTTTCGCACCAGCGCCAACTGGCGGGAATCGATCTTGCCCCGGGGAAGAGTAACCACCTGGCGGGACTGTCCCGCTTCGACCCTGGCCAACCATCCCGAGCTGGAGCGGAGAGCCGACTGGCGAACAGGATCGGTGGCGAAGGCCTCACGCACCACGATGGTGCCGGCCGCCATGTCGCCCAGGCGTTTTCCATGAGGATGGTAGAGGGCCACGATTCCGCCCAGCACGTAGGTGGGTATAGGGAGCATGTCGGCGGCCCGCAGCAGGTTGCGCAATGCGCTCTCGCGCAAGGTGACCGGAAAACCGTCGTCACGCAGCACCCGCAGACCAGCAGCAGCCTTACCGGGAGTGCGCCCGCGCATGAAATGTTCGACCAAGACGTAGTAGCCCCAGTTGAGGAGAAAGAAGAGAATCAGCAGGACGGCTGCCCCGAGAGAGTTGAGCCCCTGGCTGAAGGGATTGTCCGCGGCCAGGTTGAGCAAGCCCACTGCTGTAGCCAACAGGCTCAGCACCACCATCAGCCCTATGATGATCAGGGTATCGAGCAGCAAAGCCGCAAAACGGGCCAGGGGTCCGGCCAGTTCGAAATCGATTTCGACGTGATCGGGAGTTCTGATGGTGTAGCTGCCGTGCACGATGTCCTATTTTAAATCAGGTTGGCCTGACGAATTTCAAGATACTTGCGAACCAGTTGGATGCTGAGCTGGCGGGGATCGGTCTCCAGCACCAGAATGCCGCGCGAGCGCATCCGTTCCAAGGCGATCTGCCGCTCGATGCGGAAATGGGCAGCGGCGGCTTTGCGGAAGGCCCCGCGGGTATCGCGGGGGACGCAGTCGGCTGTTTCCTCCACCTTGGGCTCGGAGAGCACCACGCACAGAACCAGGTGCTTGGAGGAGGCCCGCATCAAATTGGCAATCAGTCCTGAGCTGGAGACGGAGTCGAGCACATCGGTCAGCACCAGCACCAGGCTGCGGCGCTGCAACAGGGCCATCGACTCGGCGATGACCTGCCAGTAATCCGATTCCACCTCCCTCAACTGGACGCGGTAGATGCTCTCCAGCACCGAGGGCATGATGAGGTGTCCGCGGATGGGCGGCAGGAACGATTCGATGCGGTTCGAGAAAGTGGCCAGGGCGATGGAGTCGCCCCGCTTCTGGGCCACGTAGGCCAGCATGACGGCGGCGTTGAAGGCGTGTTCGAGGCGGGCGAACTCGCCGATCTGGGCGGCCATCAGGCGTCCGCAGTCGAGCAGGATGGCGATCTGCTGTCCCCTCTCCACCTGGAAGACCCGGCTGATCAGGTGTCCGCGGCGGGCGCTGGCTTTCCAGTCCACTTTGCGCAGGTCGTCTCCGGGCACATATTGACGCAGGCTTTCGAAGTCGGTTCCGTCCCCGCGCAGCCGCCGCGGACGGCGCACCACCTCTTCCCGCTCGTCGATCTTGGCCAACAGTTCATACTCGGCCACCTGCAGGAACTGAGGATAGATCTTGCAGCGGTCCTGAAGATCGAAAGCCAGCCGCCGCTCCAGCAGTCCGGCCTTGGACAGGCGCAGGAAAAGCAGCAATTCGCCGAAGACATGATCGCCCCGCCGCACCGGGCGCACCTTGTAGGCGGCCCTGACGGCCTCGCCCGGCGCCACGCGTCCGGCAGGCAGCGGATCCAACACCTGCAAGGCCGTCGGGGGCTGGTCCTCAAGAGAAAGTGAGATGGCCCGGAAAGAGTTGTTTTGCAGCTTGATCTCGATGTTCTGCACCGAGTCCATCGAGAACCTCCTGGGCAGTTGGCGGGAGGCTTCGATGTCCGGGGAGGAGGGCAAGGCGGAGCGCTCACGCAGCGCCGCCAGTGCCAGGAGCAGCCAATAGGCGGGTGCCGCCAGCCAACCCATCGGCAAGACCAAAGAAAGAAGCCACAGCGGCCCGCCCAGGGCAATCAAGCCCAGCAGAACGGGAGTCGGGACGGTGCGGCTGCGGCTCTTCATGAGGGGGTTTCGGTGGGCTCGCCGGCGGACGCTTCCTCTGCCTCAGCGGCGGGAGGACTGAAGCGCGGCACCGCCACCTGCTCGAGCAAGGCCCGCAGACAGTCGTCCGCATGCAGGCCCTCGATCTCGGCCTCGGGCGTGAGGCGGACGCGGTGACGAAGCACCGGCAAGGACATGGCTTTGACATCGTCAGGAGTAGCGTAGAAACGGCCTTCCAGCACGGCCAGAGCCTTGGCGGCCTGCAACAAGGCTACTGCCGCCCGCGGCGAGGCTCCCAAAGACAGCGAGTCGAAGGCGCGCGACTGACGGATGACATCGACGATGTAGTGCCGCACCGACTCGTCCACCTCCACCTGATGAGAGAGCCGGCGCAGTTGCAGAATCTCCTCGGGCCTCGCCACCGCTTGGATGGTTTCCGAGGGACGGGCGGCGGTCGGGCCCAGACGGTGCATCTTGTCCAACATCTCGCGCTCGGCCTCCAGCGAAGGATACTGGATGGAAATCTTCATCAGGAAGCGGTCGAGCTGGGCCTCGGGCAGCGGATAGGTTCCCTCGTATTCGATAGGGTTCTGGGTGGCCAAGACGAAGAACAGAGCCGGCAATTGCCGGGTTTCTCCGTCGATGGAAACCTGCTGCTCCTGCATGGCCTCAAGAAGGGCCGACTGGGTCTTGGCGGGGGCCCGGTTGATCTCGTCGGCCAGCACGATCTCGTTGAAAAGGGGACCCTGGCGAAAGGAGAATTCCCCTGTTTCAGGTTGGTAGACATTGACTCCGGTGATGTCGGACGGCATCAGGTCGGGCGTGAACTGGATGCGTGCGAAGCGGGCTTCGATGGCGCAGGAAAGGCAGCGCGCCAGCAGTGTCTTGGCCACGCCGGGGACTCCTTCGAGCAAGACGTGTCCTCCCGCCGTCAGGCTTGCCAGCAAGTCGCGCATGATTTCGTCCTGTCCGGAGATTACCCGCTTCAGTTGACGGCCGATAGCCTCGGTCAATTGCAGGGCTTGCTCAAAAGGAGGACGGTTTTCGGGTAGCTGAGATGAGTTCATGATGACTTCAGTTCCTGAGCCAGTTTTCCGGCTGCTTGGGCCAGCTCGGTCAGTTGTTGGGGAGTAACCGTACCCTCTTGGGGCAGGTTGCGCCAGTGAAGCAGGTAGTCGCGGAAGCTGCGGGCCCGACTATGCTCACCCAGGCTGAGTTTGCGCTGCACCCGCTCCTCGTCGATGTCGACGCTGTAGCCCACACTGCGCGAGAGGCGCAAGGCCAGCGAGCGGTGCATCCAGCGGGCGCAGAGGCGTCCCGCGCCGGCGGCCTGCAAGAGTCCGGCGCGGGCGTCGATCCACTCCAGCGGACTGGCCCGGCGGGGCGGCGGCGCCTCCTCCACCCGGCCGAAGCGTGCCTGGAAAATCAAGAGGTAAGCCAGCAGGGCCAGGGTGATCTGCAGGCACATCCATCCCCAGGGCGTAGTCGCGAAGTCCCACAGCAGCGACACCATCCGGCGCCGGCTGCCGAAACCGTGGTGGTATTCATCGAAGGCTACTTGACCGCCCCGGTAGGAAGCTGCCGTACGCACCAGCCAGATGGCGTTATCGCTCTCCCGCAGGCGGGAGTTGCTGAATGCCAGCGGATCGGAGATGACGGCCAGTCGCCCCCGTCCCACCGTCTTCCAAACGGCCCGGGGACCTCTCGGTCCCTGGGCGATCACCTGCAGCCCTTGCCCCTCGACGATGAGATCGCCGCTCTCCAGGCGCAGCGGCGGCGAAGCGCCGGCAGCAGCCTCCGCTGATTCCCCGCCCTCATCCTGGACGGAACCTGATGCGGGAGCGGCGCGAATCACGATTCCCAGACGTTTGAGGAACCCGTCCGGCGGCTGGTCCGGGTCGACGTTGGGCGACTCTTCCGCTTGCCGGCGGGAGGAGGCCCGAAATCGGCTCCTCCGGCCTTCGATCAACCAATCGCTCTCCAAACAGAGAATGGCCTGACCGCCGTCTTCCAACCACGTCCGCAAGCGCTCTGCTTCACCAGGTGAGAGGTGAAGGCGGGGATGGGCCACAATGAAGGTATCGACGGGCTCCTCCACGCCTTGGCTCCGGGCTGGCTGGGAGGTCGAGGGCAAGGCCAAGAGGACGCTGCGCCAGCGCTCGGCCGAGGTAAAGCGCTGCAAGACCAGCAGGGCGGCCCGCATCCCGCTGTCGTCAGTAAAGAAGGTCGAGGGTTGGCGCCTGACGCTTCGACGGCTTTCACCCGAGAGGCTGCCCAGCAGCACCGCCAAGCCGAAGGTCAGCAGCAGCGACAGCGCCAGCAGCATCCAGTTAAGCCGGTTGGGCCCGGAGTCAGGATTGACGGTAAAACTCATCGACTTGATTGAGAAGTCCCTGCAAGCGTCCCTGGGCGGCGGGACGGTGAGCGTATACGATTTGGTCGTAGGCCTCGGAAAGGTCCTGCAACAAGCGGTAGCCTTGGCCCTTCTGGCGGCACTCCTTGAGATAGTCCCGGTTGGTTTTCCAGCGGGCGAACTGCAGCAGCCCCCGCTCGTCCATCACTCCCAAGAGCAAACGGTGGGAGATCCAGACTGCCTGGTAGAGGTCGCCCCGCTGCAGGGCGCGGCGTGCCAGCTGCAGGGCTTCCTTCCAACTGGCGGCTTTCCCTTCCAGGGTCTTCCAAGGCGTGCCCGCCACCCCAATACGTTGGTCCTGGCGCTGGGGCAAAATCCGCCAGATGGTCCAGGCGATATGGGCCAGCAGAGCCACCAGAATAAGGGAAAGCACCACGATCAGAACCCAGCGTCCGGTTGGGTTGGCTTCCGCCCATCCGGCCAGCGACGACAGTTGATCCCAAAGCCAGTCGATGGCCTGTCCCAGCCAGTCGGAGAGCGGGTCTTTGGCAAATTCGGGACGAAGGAAGACCTCTTCTACGGCCTTTTCGATTTCAGCCGGAGGGGGCGGCTCGGAAGCGGGTTGCGGCTGCATCACTGTCGACGTCATCCTCTCTTGTCCGGCTGCGTCCCGCCGCCTCCCTGGACGGCCTCTTCCAGGCTTTGGCTGAGATAGTCGAGATCGAAGGCCTCCTTGCGGATACGCAGGTCGTAATAGACGAAGACCACGCTGGTATAGAGAAGGGGCGTTGAGATCAGGTTGCCCACCATTTGGGTGACTTGCCCGAAGATGGGATTCTCGACAGCCTCCAGTCCGAAAATGGCCATGCCCGCTGCCAACAGCGCCACGTTGACGACGATGATGACGACGTAAAGCACGGCGAAAACGGCGAAAATTTTGATTCGGTTGCCGCGGGTCAATTCGATGCTGCGGCGCATGGCCTGCACGGCGTTGAGCTTTTCAAGCAACACCACCGGTACGACCATGCTGAAAATCACGAAGACCGCCACCATGCCTCCGAACATGGCCACGCCGCTGCCGGTGCCGAAGAAGAGAAGAAAGAAAAACCGGGCCGATGGGCCCATCAAGCTGGAGAGCAAGAAGACAGCCGAAATCAGCAGGAATCCCCCCAGCACAATGCCGGCCAGGACCACTCCCACCAGCAAGTAGGCCAAAAAAACATGGATGAAGCGCCGTAAGGCGACGCGAAAGGCGCTGATGATGGAAACCCGGCGCTCCAGATAGCGTTCGCTGACCGCCACCAGAGTAGCGGCAATCGAGAGAGGAGAGAGGACGAAAAGCAGTAGGACAAGTCCAAGTCCTGAGACCAGGACGGCCACCAGCGTCATCAGTCCCGGCTCCCCGCTGCGGGCAAGCAGCAGCAAGAGGATGGCCGCGCCGTAGTATGGAACGAAGGCCACGGCTGTGATCCCGGCCAGCAGAGGGATGTGACGCACGTACATGCGCAGCGTCGAATCCAGTATTTGTCCCACCGACATGGCCTGAAAACGGGGCATCATGTCGGCCAAGAATTCGGTCATGCTGGTTTCCTAGCTTGAAAGCGCATCCATCACTTGCCCGAGCAGGTTGCTTTGCAAGGGTCGCACACTCGGATAGAAGAGGCAATTATCGTGATTCACCCTGACTAAGAGGCGCCGGGATCTCCAAGTAGGCGCTCAACCATCGTACGCCGAGATAGAAAGGAACGGTGTCGAGCAGGGCTGAGACCAGCTTGAAGACGTAACCGGAGCCTATGAAAACCCAGAGTTGAGGCCAGATGGCGGCTTGTTCGTCGACCGGCAGGGCGCGGGCGTAGAAGTGAGTGATGGTGATGACGGCGAAGGTGTCGATGAACTGGCTCACCAGAGTCGAGCCGTTGTTGCGCAGCCAGAGATGCTTTCCTTTGGTCAGGTCCTTCCAGAAATGAAAGAGGTAGACGTCGCAAAACTGAGCCGACAGGTAGGCCAACATCGAAGCAGCCACAGCGCCGAAGGTCAGGGCCCTGATTTCGAAGAAGACTGGAAGCCGTCCCGCGGCGTCGCGTACGATCTGGCCTGTTTGCGGGTTGACCTCCTCGTAGCCGGGAAGCACGCCGCCCAACCAGAGGATGAATATCACCCAGAGGTTGAGAATCAAGCCCACCCAGACCATGAAGTTGGCGCGGCGGCGCCCGAAGAGTTCGCTGATGAAATCGGTGCAGAGAAAGGTAATGGGGTAGGGCAGCACGCCAACCGCCAGGACGAATGGGATGCGCAGGCCGAAGATCTCGAAGCTGAGATCGACGAAGCGGCTGATGCCGATGATGTTGAGCATGGCCAGCGAGCCCAGGAAGAATCCGGCAAAAACCAGAAAGACCCTCTCGCGCCGTTCCCGCAGATTGCTGTCCGATATCTTCATCGTCGTCATCGTCGTCAGCAGCTATGAGGATTGGGATCTGTCGCTTCTTCAGGCAGAGCGGGCCGCCTCGGCTACCTGCTTGGCCACCCGGGGAGCGACCGAGCGGTCGAGCGCGGCGGGCAGAATGAACTCCGGACGGAGGTCCGAGACGCAGTCGGCGATGGCGTCCGCGGCGGCCAGCAGCATGGCATGGGTAAAGCGGGGAGCGCGGGCCAGCAGGGCTCCTCTGAAGAGCCCGGGGAATGCCAGTACGTTGTTGACCTGGTTATCGTAATCGCTGCGTCCGGTGCCCACGATGGCAGCCCCGCCCAGGCGGGCTTCGTCGGGATCGATTTCAGGAATGGGATTGGCCATGGCCAAGACGATGGCATCCTCGCCCATGCGCTTGATGTCGTCGGCCGTAAGCAGATTGCCCTTGCTGACCCCGATGAAGATGTTGGCGCCATGCAGGGCGTCCCTCAGATCGCCTTGACGCCCCTTGGCGTTAGTACGCCGGGCCAGTTTTTCCTTGAAGGTGGTGTTGCCCGGGCGCCCCGGCCAGAGAATGCCCTTGGAGTCGCATACCAATACGCTGCCGGCCCTTAAATCGGCATCTTCGGCCGCAGGACTGCTGAGCAGCCGGGCGATGGCGCGTCCGGCGGCGCCGGCACCGTTGATGACCACTTTAAGGTCCTGGAATTCCTTGCCCAGAAGTCGCAGGGAATTCTTGATGGCGGCCAGGGTGACTACGGCGGTTCCGTGCTGGTCGTCGTGAAGGACCGGGATTCCGATATCCTGCAATCTCGATTCGATCTCGAAGCAGCGGGGAGCCGAAAAGTCCTCCAGGTTGATGCCGCCGAAAGTGGGAGCAATGGCTTTCACCACCGCCACCACGTGATCGACCTCGCGGGCGTTGATAACCAGCGGAATGGCATCGATGCCGCCGAACTCGCGGAAAAGCACCGCCTTGCCTTCCATCACGGGAAGGGCGGCTTCGGGACCGATATCGCCCAACCCGAGGACGGCGCTGCCGTCTGAAACAACCGCCACGGTACGGCCTCTCCAGGTCAGGTCCCAGGCTCGGGAGACGTCGCCGGCGATGACTTCACAGGGACGGGCGACGCCTGGCGTGTAAGCGAGGGAAAGGTCTTCGCGCGAGTTCAGGGGCATGCGCGAACGGATTTCGACCTTTCCTTTCGTTTCTCCATGTCGTTTCAGAGAGCGTTCGTAAATGTCCATCGAGGCAATCTTCTGACGTTGGACCGCTCGCTGTCAACAGGCAGGATTTGAAGATACGATCAAGGTTGCTGAGCCTCTTGCAGGCTGACCACCAAGTCATAAGTGAAGGCGGGGCCACCCTGCAAAGCGAAGTCTTCAACCCGCAGAACGTACTCGCCGTCGTCCGGAAGAACCACCTGAAGGAAGGAGTCGAACCGGCGCAGCAGCCGGTTGAGGTCGTTGAAGGCCAGCAGTTCTCCGGAGGGCGTTTCCAAGGAGAGGAAGGAGTCGAGGCGGGAGACGCCGCGCTCGGTTTGGGTATAGACGGTCAGGATGTCGCCCTGGCTTGCCTGGAAGCTGAAAAGGTCGGTGTCCTGAACGGGCGTAACCACGCCCGAAACGCGGGCAGGCAACTGCAAGTCGCCGGCTGTCTCGAGGGTGTCGTTGGGCTCCTGCTCGGGAACGGCGTCCAGGCTGGAGGTGATGTCGAAGGAGGAGAACACGGGACCCTCGCTGACCGCGATGGTCGAGAGGATGCCTTGCTCCAGACGCAGGGCCGTGAGTCCGAAGTCGATGCCCGCAGAGACGCTCAAGACACCTCGGAAGTCGTTCAATCCCGGAAAGAGACGCTCATCGTCGACAAAGAGGGAGGTATGCCCGTCGAGGTCGAGTTGCAGCACCTGCTGATCGACGATCATTCCCTGCTCGTCGATGAGAGTCAGGACGAAGCCCTGGGGGGCGGGATCAGGAGTGGCGATGAGCCTGAAAGATCCGTTGGCCAAGGCCAGTCCGGTGTTGACCCCCGCCTGGGAGTCGACTTGGACGGGGAAGCTGAAGCTGTTGAGGGGAATCAGAGAGGACACCCCCAACTGAGTTTGCAGTTCGCCCTGTGCGTCCAGCACGCGCAGAACATAGCTGCCCCGCAATGAGATCTCGGCCGAATGGGTGATGCGGGCGTAGCCGGGAATGGCCACTTCACTGTCCAGAGAGACGGGTACCACGCGGCTGTGCCCGGCACCCAGGGAGAAGATGATCTGGCCGGCCGGCTGCTGCTGGCCCAAGTCGACCATCAGGGGCTGGCCGTCGTCGCCCCAGAAGTCGATGCGCACCTGGGCATCCTCGACGTATCCCTGATTGGTCACCACCAGTTCGCCCGAGAACCCCCCTCCCACGGCAATCTGAGGAAAGACCTGATAGATGCAGACCGCAAGGTCGACCTCGTCTCGAGCCGTGCAGTCGAATGGGTCCGGTTCTCCTTGGGCGAAAGCCGGAACGGCAAGCAGCCATGCCGATAAGATGATGACACCGATAAACTGAATGCTCTTCATTTCAACTCCAAATCAATCGAATTCCCGGCACTTTGGCGCGACAAGAATACATCCCCACTATACTGCCGCTCGTCACCGTTTCGCGCACCTTGCCCCCTGCCTTCCTCTTGCCACAATCGCTGAGCGACCTCATCATGCCCAACCCATCGACCAATCGCCGACGTTTCCTTAAACAAGCTTCCGCTGCGGCGGCACTCTTTGCGCTTCCGCGCCTGGCTTGGGCGGAGAGGATGCGGCATTCGGGACCGCCTCAAGCCGGCACCCAGCAGGACTGGGCCGCATGGCGCAGCCAGTACCGGTTGAAGTAAGGCATCATCCATTTCAACCACGGCTCCATCGGCACAATTCCATCACCTGTGCTGGAGGCCTGCAAGGACTACCGGAGCACTCGTTTGCGCTCGCCGGGGCTGACACAGTCGCTGGGCTGGCGAATCTGTCCCTGCCAGGGACTAGAAACGGAGGGTCCTGGCTCAGAATTTATGACCGGCAGCACTTAGCGGCTCCTTGCGTCCCTGGCGGATCAGGGACGCTCGACGTTGAGCTTGTCCATCAATTCGTAGAGAGTGGGCCGGCTGATCTCCAGATCCGCTGCCGCCCGGCTGACGTTGCCCTGGTTGCGTGCCAAGGCCCGGTCGACCATGTCTTTCTCAAGGGCCTCACGGGCGGCCTTCAAACTCAGACCCTCGTACTTGGCATGCCCCCCCTCCAGGCCCAGGTCGTCGGGAGTGATGTTCGCCTTGTCGGCCATGATCACAGCCCGCCGCACGCGGTTCTCGAGTTCCCTGACATTGCCAGGCCAGGCGTGGGTTTCCATGGCGGCCACGGCTTTGGCCGAGAAGCCTTTGATCTTTTTGGCGTTCTCGTCGGCGTAGCGGTCGAGAAAGGACTTGGCGAGAGGCAAGATTTCACCCTCCCGCTTTTGCAGGTTGGGCAGAGGAATCACGATGACGGCCAGCCGGTAGTAGAGGTCGTCGCGGAAGCTCCCTTCCCCCATCATGGCCTCGAGGTCGGCGTTGGTGGCGGAAATGACCCTGACGTCGACGGCGATCTCCTTGCGGCCGCCCACCCGCTGAATGACGCCTTCCTGCAAAAAGCGCAGCAGCTTGACTTGCAGGTGGGAGGGCAGTTCGCCTACTTCGTCGAGAAAGAGCGATCCGCCTCGGGCAGTTTCGATCTGTCCCTTTTTCTGGGCATGAGCGCCGGTGAAGGCTCCCTTCTCATGACCGAAGAGCTCGCTTTCCAGCAGATTCTCAGGGATGGCGCCGCAGTTGATGGGGACGAAGGCACCGTTGCTGCGTCCGCTCAGATTGTGGATGGCGCGGGCTGCCAATTCCTTGCCGGTGCCGCTTTCGCCCACGATGAGAACCGGAGCAGTGCTGGCGGCTACCTTGCGTATGGCTGTAAAGACCTGCTGCATCTGGGGCGAACTCCCCAACATGCCTTGAAAGCTGTCCTCGCGGAAGTGTTTGCGCAGCTTGCGATGTTCGACCTCGAGGCGGCGCAGATAAACGGCCCGCTTGAGAATGACCTTGAGCTCCTCGATTTCCACCGGTTTGGCCAGGAAATCGTAGGCCCCTTGTTGGATAGCTGCCAGGGCGTGCTTTTTCTCGTCCTGGCCGGTGATTACCACCACCTTGACCCCCTGGACGGCTTCAAGCAATTGACCCAGGGCATTCATCCCCTCGCTGACGTTATTGGCTTCGGGGGGCAAACCCAGGTCGAGCGTCACCGCCTCGGGCTGTTCCTTGCGGGCGATCTCCAAGGCCCTGGGGCGACTGTCGGCCAACAGTATCTGGTAGTCGTCGATCAGTCCCCATTTCAACTGGCTGCTGAGATCTTCGTCGTCGTCGACGATCAGCAATTTCGTCTGTTCGCTCATGTGCTTCGCTAATGTGGGACGGGCTGGCTACCGCTGGCCCTCTTTTCTGCTTTCCCGTCCGCCCAGCGTCACCACCCTGGCGCGTCCGCTCATCCGCCGCGTAACGCCCCGAGTGTCGACCACCAGCCCGCTGTGATCGAGCAGCAACTGGTAGTCGATGGCGGAATGATGGGTAACGATGACGGCGGCATCGTAAGACTCCAGAGCCGTTTGGCTGATTTCCCGGCTGCGCAGCGTGCACGGCTGCGGCCAACCGAAGGCAGCGGTTTCGATTTCAGGGATGTGGGGATCATGGTAGGCGATCTGCGCTCCCATCTCCTGCAAGCGGCGCAGGATCTCCAGCGCCGGACTCTCCCGCAGGTCGTCGACATCCGGCTTGTAGGCCGCACCCACCACCAGTATCTTGCTGCCCCGTACCGGTTTCGATTCCAGATTGAGGGCGTCGGCCACCTTACGGACCACGAAGGCCGTCATTTCGGAGTTGATCTCGCTGGCCAACTCGATCATGCGCGTCTTAAAGGAAAGGGCCCGCATCTTCCAGCTCAAATAGTGGGGGTCGACCGGAACGCAGTGGCCTCCCAGCCCGGGTCCGGGGGTGAACTTCATAAAGCCGAAGGGCTTGGTGGCCGCGGCCTCAATCACCTCCCACACGTCCACCTGAAGCCGGTCGCAGACCTGGGCCAGCTCGTTGGCCAAGGCGATGTTGATCATGCGGTAGGTGTTCTCATAGACCTTGGTCAACTCGGCCGCCTCGGGACTCGATACGGGGACCATCTCATCGAAAATCTCCTGGTAGAGGGAGAGCCCGGCCTGCAGACAGTCGTCTGAAAGGCCGCCCATCACCTTGGGGGTGTTGCCGGCATTCCAGATGCGGTTGCCGGGATCGACCCGTTCAGGACTGTAGCAGAGGAAGAAATCCTCACCGGCCTTCTTTCCCGACGTCTCCAGCACCTCCAGCAACACTTCGCGGGTCGTGCCCGGGAAGGTGGTGCTTTCCAGCACGATCAAATGGCCCGGCTTTAGGTGGCGGCTGATCTGGCGTCCCGCCTCGACCACATAGCTGAGGTCGGGATCCTTGATCTTGTTGAGGGGCGTGGGAACACAGATGGAAACCGCATCGCACTGGCCCAGGCGGGAAAAGTCGAGGGTGGCCTGGAGGCTACCCTCTTCCACCAAGGGGCGAAGGCGTTCCTGGGGCAGGTCCTGAACATGACTTCGCCCTGCCTTGATTCCGTCTACCACTTCCGGACTGACATCCAGTCCCAGACAGGGGAATCCTTTCTCAGCGGCCACCACGGCCAGCGGAAGGCCGACGTAGCCGAGCCCGACCACGCCCAGGCGGGCGCTGCGGTCTTCGACTTTCTTCAAGAACCGTTCGAGTAGGGGAGATTGACTCATTCTCTCTCCTCGGCCGCGGGGAGCTGCACCCGTATGGTGGTTCCCCTCCCTTCCCGGCTTTCCACTTCCATATGGCCCTTGTGGGCCTCGACGATCAACTTGCTTTGATAAAGACCGATGCCCATGCCGTCTTTCTTAGTGGTTTGAAAGGGCCTAAACAAGCGACTCTCGATGAATTCCCTCGACATCCCGCATCCTTGATCGCTGACGGCGAACTCGACAACCCCGTTGAGCAGCCGGCTGGTCAGGACCACCTGGCTCCCTCGAGCCGAAGCCTGAGCGGCATTGATGAGCAGATTGCTGGCGACCGAATGCATCTGCTCAACATCCAGAATCACTGGAGGCAAGGGGGAAAAATCGGTCTCAAGCTTAACTTGAAGGGATCCTTCCAACTCGCCGGCGATACCGGACAGCAGGGCGTTAAGATCGACCTTCTCGCGGGCCGCGCCCCATTTCTGCAGGGTGGAAAGGCGGCTGCAGAAGTTCTTTATCTTGTCGACACTGCGCTGCATGACGCGGATGGCGTCCTGGCGGAACTCGGGATTGTCGAAATACCTGGGGAGGTTGTCAGCCGTCAGGGAGAGGCGCGAGACCAGATTCTTCAGATCGTGGATGAAGAAGGCCGACATGTTCTGGAAGACTTCCATCTCCTTGGCCCGGCGCAGACGGTCGGAGAGCTCCATATTGAGCATTTGAGCGGCGGCCTGGTCGCAGATGACCTGAAGCAAATCGTGGTCCTCAATCGTCAGCGGACGATCACTCACCCGCCCCTCAACGGTCAGGATCCCCAAAAAATCACCCTGGGCCCGCAGCGGGAAGCAATAGCGGATCATGGCCTCTTTGAGGAAGTCGCCGTGAGTTTGGCGAAGCTCCTTGCACCATGGCGCGGAGCTCTCCATCAGATCCAAGCCCTCTTCTTCGGCCGCCACGCCCGTCAACAATTTCTCGAAGGGCTCCCGCTGAGAGGTGCAATCTTGTCCCGCCGACTGGGTCAAGGCGGTGGATGCGTCCATGCTGACGCGGGCGGCGCCCGAGGAAACCACCCAGATGGTCACGGCGTGGGCTTCCAGCGTCTCGGAGAGCATCTTGACCGCGGTGCGGCTGAGTTCTCGGCGGTCGACCAGTGCGGCGGTGCGCAGGGTGAAGTTCCGCCATACCTCACGGTAATCGTAGAGCGGACGCTTGAAATGGCGGCTGACGAAGCGGCGCAGGCTGAGGCGCAAGCGGTCGGAAAGGAGAGCCGCCAGGAGCGCCAGCAGGGTGACGAGGATGAGGATGGTGTCGAGATGAGGAACCTTGTCGAAGAAGCTGGCCAGGTGAACGGCCAGGGCCACCGCCATGAGGTAGATTCCCACCGCCAGTATGGCGATGGAGCGATGAAGCATGGCGTGGGAGACGTAGAGATCAAGTTCCAGGGCCCCGCTGCGCCGCATGCCTACCAGAATGAGGACGGCAGCCAGCATCATCACAAGGCTGTTGACCACCTCGATTTGGGTGTCGATCTGGGCGTAAAAGAGCGCGTTGGAGGCGGTAAAAATCCGGCAGGCGAAGATGCCCACCAATCCCAGCACCAGGAACTTGAGCCGCCAACGGGCGTGACCCGTGGTGGAGACCAGGGTCCGTTCCAAGGCGGCGATGACCAGAGTGGAAGTCACCAGCAAGATGAGGTGGTAGACCTCTCCGGCGAAGCCGATGGGAATGATCCAGTTGTGGGGGGGCTCAAAGATGGGGACGGCAGCGAAGAATCCCGGCTGAAAGAGCAAAGCCAGCGCCGCGGCAGCGGAGATGACCAGCGTGGCCAACCATCCGCGTCCCAGTCGGTGCCTTCCTTCCGGCTGTCCGAAGGTCAGCGTGAAAGCCAGCCAAAGGGGCGGCGACAGGGCCAGAGCCGCCAGACCCACCTGCATGAGCGGGGTAATCCCGGTCCCGTCCGACGAGCGCATGCTCAGGAAGAGGACGGTCCGCTCCACGGCGAAGGTCAACATCCCCAGCGCGAAGAGCTGGTGCAGGTGTGAGCCTCGCCGAAGCCACAGTGCGGCTGCGCCCAGCAGAGCCGATAAAATGGATGCCGCCAAAGCGGCGCTCAATTCAATGGTCATGGTTCTCGGCAACCATCCCCAGATCCTGCTCAACGGCCCCCACCAAGAGATGCCCGATCAGGATGTGCATTTCTTGAATCCTGGCGGTTGAGCGGGAGGGTACAACGATGACATGATCGGCCAAGTCTCTCAACTTGCCCCCATCGCCTCCGGTCAGAGCAGCCGTCACGGCCCCCAGCGCGCGCGCCGCCTTTAGGCCTCTCAGAACGTTCTCGCTGTTTCCGGAAGTGGAGATCCCGATCACCACGTCTCCTTCCCGGGCCAGGGCCTGGACCTGCCTGGCGAAGATCTCCTCGAAGCCGTAGTCATTCCCTGCCGCCGTCAAGGTCGAGGTATCGGTTGTCAAGGCGATGGCGGGCAGCGGACCTCTGTCGCCTTGCAGGCGGACGACGAACTCGGTGGCAATGTGCTGGGCATCCGCCGCGCTGCCCCCGTTGCCCATCACCAGCAACTTGCGGCCGCTCTTCATTGTATCGACGAGGACGCCAACCAGCAGTTCGCAGTGGGGAAAAAGCGACTCCCGGACCTGATCGAGCAGGGCTCGATGAGCATCCAAGACAGTGTTCCACAGGTCGATCTTCATACTTCGCTCCCCGCTCATCCGCGGAGTGTGGAGTGGCGCACCTCCTGGAGGAGGCTCCTCAGGTATGCGGCGTATCCGGTGCCTTTCAGGTTGATGATGCAGGACTCCAGTTGAGAGGCATCGATATATCCGAGACGGAAAGCGATCTCCTCCAGGCAGGCCACTTTGAGTCCTTGACGCTTCTCCAGGGCCTCGATAAAGGTGCCGGCCTCCAACAGCGATTCATGGGTCCCGGTATCCAGCCAGGCGTAGCCGCGCCCCAAAAGCTCCACTTCCAACTGGTTTCGCCGCAGGTAGTGCTTGATCACGTCGGTGATTTCGAGTTCGCCTCGCGAAGAGGGCTCCAGTCCGGCGGCTACATCGGCCACGTCACCGTCGAAGAAGTAGAGTCCGGGAACGGCATAGCTAGACTTGGGTCGGGAGGGCTTCTCCTCGATGCTGAGGACGCGTCGCCGGGCATCGAATTCCACGACTCCGTAGCGTTGCGGGTCCTGCACCCGGTAACCGAAGATTACGGCCCCTTTTTCCACGCCGGCCGCCCGCTGAAGGATCTCGGGCAATCCGTGACCGTAGAAGAGGTTGTCCCCCAGGATGAGGCAGGCCCGCTCTCCCTGCAGAAAGTCACGCCCGATGATGAAGGCCTGGGCCAGGCCTTCGGGACGGGGCTGCACCTGGTACGAAAGGCTCACCCCCCACTGGGTACCGTCGCCCAGCAGCTCGCGGAAGCTCTCCTGATCTTCGGGAGTGGTGATGATGAGGATTTCGCGGATTCCGGCCAACATCAAGACCGAGACCGGATAGTAGATCATCGGCTTGTCGAAGACGGGCAACAGCGACTTGGTGACGGCCCGGGTGACGGGATAAAGACGCGTCCCCCGGCCGCCCGCCAAGACTATTCCCTTGCGCGTGGCGGGTTGTTGTTCCATAAGGTTTGCGGTCCAGCTGGGCATTGGGCCCCGCTCCGCCTGAGAATACGCTCCGCGTGTGTCACTTACACTCCTCCTTGCGGACAGGAGGAAAGAGGCTTTGCGGCAAGCCCGGATGGTAAAGAATGTACCAATCCCAGCGACTCCGTGTCACATCTGAATAATGCCATAAGAAACGGCTGGGGCGTCCAAGTCTCTCCACACGGCCTTGCGGGAGCCCGCTAGCTGGGACGCACCAGGCGGCGATAGTGCGCGGGTGTCATACCGGTCCGTTTGCGGAAGGCGCGCTCGAAGGTACGCAGGTTGGAGAAACCCACCTCGTGGGCCACAAAGGTGATGGAGTGGTTGCCGCCCTGAATGAGTTCGATGGCCCGGCCGATTCGCACTTCGCTCAGCCAGCGGGTGAAGGGAACCCCCACTTTGCGGCTGAAGAAGTCGGAAAAATAGGTTTCTTCCATCCCGGCTACCTGGGCGGCCCGCTTGAGAGGAATGGGCTCGGTGTAGTGCTCCAGCACGAAGTCCTGGACTCTTCCCAGACGGCGGTAATAGTGAAAGGCTTCAGGCTCCACCGGCAACGACTTGAGGATCTCAGGCGTCTCCAGCATGTGGGCCTCGGGGGTGGCGACCTCAGAGGAGATGTTCTTGAGCAGGTGGGGACAGTCGAGGAAGTTGACGTGGACCTCGAAGGCCCGGCCGGAGCGGATTTCCATGGCTGAAACCGAACCGAAGCCTTCCAGCAGGTCGGTCCCGCCCCCGATCATCGGCCAATCCAGGCAAAGCTGGATGGCATCGCCCACACGGGGCCGATAGTCGGTCCGGCAAACCGCCTCTGCCGAACTCAAGCAGGTGGTGGAGACGGGTATTTCCAGGCCGGTGGAAACCAGGATGCCTTTTCCCCGCAGTCGCATTTGCAGCTTCCAGGCTTGCATCTATCTACTCTAACCCAGGCGGCGCTGCTGGAGGGATGGCAAGGTCGAGGGCCTTCAAGAAGGCGATGCCCGAGGGGGCGTCTGCTACAATTGCCCCTTCCCGCGGCCTCCTTGTTGAGCCGGCCCCGCAGCGTGGACGGAGGACGTTCTAATGGCATTGGATTTGATCCGCACCATCTACGAAGAGAAGATACCCTTCCATGAGATACTGGGGCTACGGATTACCGCTGCCGGCCAGGGCAGCGCTAGCCTGGAGTTCGACTTTCAGGAGAGACTGGTCGGCAACTACCGCACCCAGGCCCTGCACGGGGGGGTCATCGCTGCCGTGCTCGACGTGGTGGGCTCGGCGGCGGTGCTGACGAGCTTTACGCCCCAGCGTCCTCCCCGGGGACTGGGCACCATCGACCTGCGCACCGACTACCTGATGCCGGCCCGCGGCAGTTCCTTCAGGGCCAGCGCAGAGGTTCTGCGTCCCGGCCGCTCGGTAGCGGTCACGCGCATGGAACTGCGCAACCAGGACGATGAACTGCTGGCGGTGGCAACGGCGACCTACCGGGTCAGTCTCTCCGCTTCGGGAGGACACGACATCATGCAAGGATGGCTGCAAGACTGAGCGGGAGGAGGGGCATGCATCAATCGGAAATCCGCGGACTGTGGACGCGGGAGCGCCAATCGGCCCTTGGGCGTGGAGACCTGGTTCTGATACACGGGCTGGGCGAGTCGAGCCTGGGCTTTGAACGTCTCATCGCCAGTCCCCGCCTCGAGTCGTGGAGCTTGTGGGCGCCCGACTTGCCCGGCTACGGAAAGACTCCGCCCGATTCCTCCTGCCGCACCCTTCCCCAGCAGGCCCGCCACCTCAGCCATTGGATCGCCGAGTTGCGCTTGCGCCGGGTGGTGTTGGCAGGCCACTCCATGGGAGGGGTCATCGCCACCCTGATCTGCGAGGAGCGTCCCGAGTGGTTGCAGGCCTTTGTCAACATCGAAGGCAATATCAGCCCGGGAGACTGCCACTACAGCGCCAAAGCAGCCGAGTTCGAGGAGGAAGCCTTCTGTCGGCAAGGCTACGCCCAGGTGGGCAGCCTGATCATGGAAAAAGGGAAATCCGACCCGGCCCACGGCAGTTATTGGGAAAGCTACCAACTGTGCGACCCGGCCCTCTTTCACCTCAACAGCCGGGAACTGGTGGAGCTCTCGGAAAAGGGCCGCCTGGCCCGCCGCATGCGCGACATCGGACGCACTCTCCCCGTCATTTATCTGGCCGGCTACCCGCAGGGAGCCGCCCGCGAAACGCTGGACGAACTGTTCCGCCTGGAAGTGCCCGTGCGCATGCTCTATCCCAGCGGACACTGGCCTTTCATCGACCGTCCCGAGGAGTTCGACACTGAACTGCTGCGCTTTCTCGACCACCTGGAAATCCTGGGCGCCGGCTGACTCTGCCGGATTGCTTCAGAAAGTGAAGATGGCGCCCATCAGGTCGATTCCGTACCAGAGATTGGCCAGCCGCAGGTTTTCGTCGGGAGCGTGCTGGTTGTCGTCGTGGTTGGCCATGGGGGTGATGACCAGCGGCGCCTGCAGGAGATCGGTAAAGAGATAAAGAGGCAGAGAGCCTCCCAGGCTGGGGACCAGAATCAGCTCTCCCCCTCCGGCCATTCGGGCCGCCGAGGCGATTTCCAGAGCAATGGGCAAGTCCATGCGGGTGCGGGCAGCCGGGTATCCGTCCCCCCTCACCACCTTGACGATGCGCGGATGAGCCAGCCGCGTGGCCTTGTCCGGCGTCTCGCGCACGATGTGATATCCCTGGCGCCGGATGTGAGCCTCCACACGATCAAGCATGTCTTGAGGATCGTTGCCCTTGACCAGGCGGATGTCGAGAGAGGCGATGGCATGGGTGGGAATCACGTTGCGGGCCTGGCGTCCCACGCTGGCTGCCGCCAGTCCGCGGACGTTGAGCGAGGGCAGCAGCAGGCGTTCCATTAAGGGCTGATTCCCGTTTTCGCTGCGGGCCAGCCCCAGTTCGCGACGAAGCTGCTCGTCCACTTGCGGAACCTGTTGCAGCTCCTCCCGCTCGCGGGCGGTGAGAGGCGCTACCGTGTCGTAGAAGCCCTCCACGACGGCGTTGCCTTCCGGGTCCTTCATGGAGGCCAGCAGTTCAGCCAGCATCTGGGCGGGATTGGGAGCCCAATTGCCGTAATGTCCGCTGTGCAGGTAGCGGGTGGGGCCGTAGACCGTCAGTTCCATCTCTACGATGCCCCGTACTCCGAAGACCAACTGGGGCGTGCGCGATTGGTGGACCGGCCCGTCACAAAAGAGCCAGATGTCGCCCTCCAGGAGATCGCCGTAGGCTTTCAAATACTGCTCGAGGTGGGGCGACCCGGCCTCCTCCTCGCCCTCGAAGAAGAACTTGAGGTTGGAGGTGGGCTGTATCCCTGCCTGGCGCAGAGCGTCCAAGGCCGTGAGGATGGCTGGGATGGGCGCCTTGTCGTCTCCGGCCGAGCGGGCGTAGATGCGCCCTTCAGGATCTGTACGATCTCCCGGCTGTGGCCAGTCGATGGGCTGTCCTCCGTCCTCCATCGAGGCCGAGTAGAGGACCGGTTCCCAGGGCTTGTGGGTCCACTGCGGAGGCAGCGCCGGCTGGCCATCGTAATGGACGTAGATGTTGAGCGTCCGCTGCGCGCCGGGGACTTTCAATTCGCCGAACACAATCGGCGGCGCCTCTTCCTCTTGTAAGGTCAGCAAACGGGCTTCCACTCCGCGCCGTGCCAAGGCATCGCGGATCCACTCCGCGTTGCGGCGGATGTTGGGGGCGTCGAAGGCCACGTTGGGAATCGAGAGCAGTTCCCGGAAATCTTGCAGGATCTCGACCTCGTGGGCCTGACGATAGAGGCGCACTTGCTCTAGGGCCTGTTGGGCGGTAGGAGAGGATGCCTCCTGCCCCATGAGGGTTGAGATGAATAAGGCCAGTAGCGCCGCGATGCCTCCGATTGTCTTCTCGTGCATGCTCCGATTCTAACCGCTCCAGCCTGGCACTGCATGCCTTCGGGAGGGTCGGCTTTTTGGCAAAAACGACCTCGAGGAGCGATACTAGGCCGTCTGCCGGGGAGCGGGGCTTCCGTTCTGCGCAGAGAGGGAGCGAGGAGAGCGGATTTGTCCAACGATGCGGCCACAGAGCATACGCCTTCGTCCAGCGGCGCGGGCGTTCTCTACGGAGGTGGAGCCTTCCTGATATGGGGACTCCTTCCGGCCTTCTGGAAACTGCTGCAGGCTGTGCCGGCGCTGGAGATCCTTTGCCATCGCGTTCTCTGGTCGGCCCTCTTCGGGGCCCTTCTGATCAGCTACAAGCGCCGTTGGAAGGAAATCCCCCAGATCCTGCACTCCGGCCGGACCATGGCGGCGCTGAGTGCCTCCACCCTCATCATCGGATCGAACTGGCTCATTTTCATCTGGGCCGTCAACAACGGATACCTGCTGGAAACCAGCCTGGGCTACTTCATCAATCCGCTCCTGAACGTGCTTCTGGGCATCCTCTTTTTGCAGGAGCGTCTCAGCCGGCTGCAGGGCCTGAGCGTACTGCTGGCGGGTCTGGCCGTGCTTTACCTGACTTTGGACTACGGAGAGTTCCCCTGGGTGTCGATGGCGCTGGCTCTGACCTTCGCCTTCTACGGGCTGGTGCGCAAGAAAGCTCCTGTGGGTGCCTTGATGGGACTGGGTTTGGAAACCTTCTTGCTGACCCTTCCCGCCGCCGCCTATCTGGGATGGCTGGAGTGGACGGGCGCGGGCGCCTTCGGCGGGGGAGGCGGATTGGCCTGGTTGCTGGCGGCCGCCGGACCGGCCACCTTCATTCCCCTGCTCTTCTTCAACGAAGGGGCCAAGCGCCTGCCCCTCTCCACCCTCGGCCTATTGCAGTACCTGGGTCCCACTCTGCACTTCCTGCTGGCGGTCTTCGCCTATGATGAAGAGTTCACCAGGAGCCATCTCATCACCTTTACGCTGATCTGGACGGCCCTGGCGCTCTTTTCCATCGAGATGCTGCGTCGCGAACGCTCGCGCCGCCGCGCCCTGCGCGCAATCCCGCCGGGGAAGCTCTAGCGGGCAGCCTCATACCGCCTAGAGCAATTGGGCCTTCACCACGGTCGCTGAAACCTGACCCGCGTGTGAACTTGTTGGCCACCTCATGGCCCTAGCGGGCCTGGATCTTCATCTCGACGTCCTCTTGCAGTTTGAAGGCGAACTTCTGTTCCACCGGGAAATCGACGGTCTTGCCCTTGGTGAGCAGAACCGCTCCGGTGCCCGCTCCGGCTCCGATGGCGGTGCCGATGGCGGCGCCTTTGCCTCCTCCGGCGATGGCGCCGATGACGGCTCCGGCGGCGGCACCGATTCCGATCTTCTTGGCGTCGCCCTTCTTATCGCCCTCGGCTTGAAAGGCCAGGGTATTGGTGTCGATCGAGTAGCGCTCCTCCTCGACGTAGATACGGTCGAGGGTAAAGGACAACTCGGCCCGTCCCTTGACCTTGCCCGAGGGCTTGGCGTTGGTGACGCGTCCCGTGATGCGGCTGCCGCGGGGGGCCAGCAACTGGCCGTCGACTTCCAGGTCCTCGGCCAGAGACGCCTCGAAGATGTCGCCTGCCTGACTCTGCTCGCTGCTCAGCGACTGTTCCAGCCGGATCTCGAAGTTGAGCCCGGCGGGAAGAGTGGCCGTGGTTGGCGCGGGCGGTTCGGCGGCAGGCGGTTCGGCGCCGGGCGGCTCGGCGGGGGCCGCCTGTTGAGCCGGGGGACTCTCGCGGCCGGCCTGGCGGTCGGCGGAGGAACGGGTCGGCTGGTCCGGCGTCGCGGCCTGGCTGCCCGAAGCGTCACCGGCCGGAGGAGCGGCTTCTTCCGCCTCATCCCCCTCGGCCTGAATGTCTTCCTCCTCTGCGCCCGCGAAATCGCGCTGGGCTTCGATCATCTGGCCCACGGTCATGCCGGCGGGCAGCTTTTGCCCGGCGGGCACGTCGGCCCGCGCCAGGTAGTCCTGAAGCAACTGATATTCCTCGCTGCTCAAGGCGTTGCTGGCGATGATGTCGTTGTAGAGTTGCTCCTGGTTGCTTTCCGTCACTTCCACGTCGAGCAGAGGACTGTCCGCGCCGCCGCGGTTGCAGGCTGCTCCTAAAACTGTGATCAAGGCCAGCGCCATGATCCAGGTCTTCATCGTTTTCATCGTTAAACTTCCTCCCTGTCGGACTCTCTTTTGGGGGCTTCCCGCCTCTGGCGTGCTCGCTGCGGCGCCTCGCCTACTTGACGAGGCTGGGTCTGCCACGACTCTATTATCGCAAAGCGCCGCTCCCCACGACAAACGCCCAAGTTCTTGCTTCGATGCGGTGGATGGGTTATTCAAGGTGTAAGACGAGGAATCACAGCAAAGGAGCTTCAGGTGAGAGAGCAAAGCATCGAAATCGCTCAACGTTCGACACTCAAACCCATCCACGAAATCACCTCCGCGCTGGGATTGGAAGAGGACGAGGTGGAGCCTTGGGGTCGCCATAGCGCCAAAATCAGCCTGCAGGTGCTGAAGCGCCTCGAGGACCGTCCCCAGGGTCGACTGATTCTGGTGACGGCCATGACTCCGACCCGCTTCGGCGAGGGCAAGACGCTGACCACGGTAGGACTGGGCCAAGCCTTGCCGAGGATCGGCAAGAAAGGGGCCATCACCTTGCGCGAGCCTTCGGTGGGACCAGTCTTCGGCGTCAAGGGCGGAGGATGCGGCGGCGGCCACGCCCAAGTGGCTCCTCAGGAAAAAATCAACCTTCACTTCAACGGCGATCTGCATGCCATCACCACCGCCCACAACCTGATGGCCGCGCTTCTCGACAATCACATCTACAGAGGCAATGAGCTGGGCATCGACGTCCGTCAGGTGCTGTGGCCGCGGGCCATGGATATGAACGAGAGAGCCTTGCGCCAAATCGTCATCGGTCTGGGCGGACTCATCAACGGCATCCCCCGCGAATCGGGCTTCATCATGACCTCGGCCTCGGAGATCATGGCCATCTTGGGCTTGACCTCGTCACGGGCCGATTTCAAGCGCCGGCTGGGCGAAATCGTGGTGGCGCTGGACGGCGACCAGCGCCTGATCAAAGCCGCTCAACTCAACGCCCAGGGATCGATGGCCGCCGTCCTCAACGACGCCGTTGAGCCCAATCTGGTGCAGACGCTGGAGCACACCCCGGCTTTCATCCACGCCGGACCCTTCGCCAACATCGCTCACGGCACCTGCAGCGTGCTCTCCAACCGCATGGCGCTGAGATTGGCCGACTATGTCGTCACCGAGGCCGGATTCGCCGCCGACCTGGGCGCCGAGAAATTCTTCAATCTGGTCTGCCGCAGCTCAGGACTGTGGCCCTCGGCTGTGGTTATCGTGGCCACTTGCCAGGCTCTCAAGCATCATGGAGGGATTGAGGCCTCGCACATTCAGCAGGAGAACACCGAAGCCCTGCGCAAGGGGTTCGTCAACCTTCAAGCCCATATCAGGAACATCCGCAAGTTCGGCGTGCCGGCCGTGGTGGGCATCAACCGCTTTCCCTTCGACAGCGATGCCGAAATCGCCACGGTGGAAGAGCTGTGCCAGGAGATCGGAGCCTCCTGCCAGCCGCACGAGGCCTTCATGAAAGGCGGAGAGGGAGCCGAGGCTCTGGCCCGCAAAGCGGTCGAAGCGGCCGATGCGGCGGGAGCCCCTCAGCCGCGCTTCACTTACGAACTCTCCGACGATCCCAAGGAGAAGATCCGCAAGGTGGCCACCGAGATCTACGGGGCCGACGGCGTTGTCTTCGATCCCGCCGCCGAGAAGTCGCTCAAGGCCTTCTGGGAGGCCGGCTACGGCGAACTGCCGGTGTGCATGGCCAAGACCCAGTCCTCGATATCGGACAACCCTGCGGCTCTGGGAGCGCCCAGGGGCTGGAAGCTCAGGGTCAACGAAGTGCGCCTGTCGGCGGGCGCCGGATTCCTGGTGGTCGTGTGCGGAAACATGATGCTGCTGCCCGGCCTTCCCAAGGCGCCCTCGGCCATGCGCATCGACGTCGACGGAGCGGGGAAAATCTCGGGACTCTTCTGAAGTGCCAAGTGGACTGAAGGGAGCCGCTTAGCCGGCTTGCAGCTTGGCTCGGCGGGCCTGGCGGCGTTTGGGCCATTCGGCGATGAAAATTCCGGAGAAAATGAGCACTACGCCCACCGCCACTCCCCATGAGGGCGTGATTCCGAAAACGATCCAATCCAGCAGCAGGGCCAGCACGGGAGTGACGTAGATGATCAGCGACATGGTGGTGGCGTGGAAGCTCTGCAGGAGCCAGTAGTAAAGCGAAAAGGCCAGGGCTGAAGCGGCCGCCGCCAGGTAGAGCACCGCCCACCAGGACACCGCCGGAACCGGCCAGTCGACGGTTTCGCCGGACAGCCATCCCAAGAGCAACAAGCCGGTGGCGCCGGGCAGCATCTGGTAGAAGGTGAGCAGGGCCGGGTCCAGACGGCTGAGACGCAGCTTGGTCAAGCCGATGCCCAGGGCGCCCCCGGAAGCCCCGGCCAAGACGGCCAGACCCGCCCAGGGAGCCATTCCCTGCAGGCGGGCGCGCACCAGGTCGGGAGCGAAAATGGCGGCCACCCCCGCAAGGCCCAGAAGCATCCCCACAAGAACCCCTCCCCGGAAGGACTCGATGCGGTAGACGAAGATGGCGGCGGCGGCCGTGAAGAGCGGGAAGGTGGCGAAAAGCACCGCCGTCACGCCCGGATTGAGGTGCTGCTGGGCCCAGTAGATGAGCCCGTAGTCCCACACGTAGGTGAGCAGTCCGGTAACGAGCAGCGGCCACCAGTAACGACGCTCCAGCCGCAGATGGCCTCGACGACGCCAGACGAAGATGGCCAAGAACGACACGGCCAGCGAAAAGCGGAGTCCGGCACCCAAGAACGGCGGGAACCCCTGCAAGGAGAACTTGATCCCGATCCAGGAACTGCTCCAGATGAAGCAAAGCAACACGAAGACGAAGATCTGCACCGCCTGATTATGACCCAAAGCGCAAAACCGGGGCGAGAACCCGTGGGGGAGGCGGAGCCGGGAGAAGAATGCCCGACTTACGGGGATGCTACAATCGACTTTTCGCTGCGGTCCGCGCCATGACGTCCTTCATCGAAAGCCGCCACAACCCGCGTTTCAAGCAGTGGACCCGCTACCTGCGCCGTCCCCAGGAGGAAGACTGCCCCTGGATCGCGGTAGAAGGATGGAAGCACCTGCTGGAGGCCTGTGCCTGGTCCCCCCCTCAATTGCTGCTCTACAGCGACTCGGACGACCGGCGCCTGGGACCGCTCTTGGACCGGTCGCGGGAAGCCGTACGGCTCACGCCGGCGCTGATCAAGCGTCTCTCCGAAGTCAAAACGCCCCAGGGCGTAATGGCCTTCTTCGACAAGCCGCGCTGGAGCAGCGGCGACCTGGGCGAGTTCGTGCTGGTGGCGGACGGGCTGCAAGACCCCGGCAATCTGGGGACGCTGCTGCGCAGCGCCGCCGCCGTGGGCGCTTCCATGGCCTCCACCCCAGGCACCGTGTCGCGCTTCAATCCCAAGGCCGTGCGGGCCTCGGCGGCGCTGATTTTCAGCGTCCCCTTTCTCCAGGACACCTCGCCGAGCTTCTTGGAGGAGCGGGGATACCGCCTGTGGACGGCCTCGGCCCAGGGACGGAAACCGCTCTTCCAGACCGCTTTTCGGGGGCCCACCGCGGTGCTGCTGGGCAGCGAGGGCGGCGGCCCCGGAAGCGAATCCCGCCAAAAGGCCGCGGGAAGCTTGCGAATCCCCATGCGTCCTCACGCCGAGAGCCTCAACGCTTCCGTGGCCGGATCGCTGATTCTCTACGAGTGGTTCCGACAGCGCAGCCAGCCCGACAAGGAGGCCGCACATGAGTGACTCGCTTTTTCCAGACATGAAGCAGCCCCGAGAGGAGGGCCGGGCGGGCGGGAGCGGCCCGCGGGCCTCGGCGGCGGAAAAGGGAGCGGCGCCGCTGGCCGACCGGATGCGGCCAGGCAGCCTGGAAGAGATGCTGGGCCAGGAGCACCTCTTGGGCCAAGGCAAGGTGCTGCGGCGGCTGATCGAAGAGGACCAAGTCTCCTCCATGATCCTGTGGGGACCTCCAGGAGTGGGCAAGACCACGCTGGCCCGGCTGGTGGCCCGCCACAGCAAGGCCTATTTCGTCTCCCTCAGCGCCGTCCTCTCAGGCGTCAAGGACATCAAGCAGGTGGTCGAGCAAGCCCGCCGAATGACTGCGGCCGGGCGCCGGACGGTACTCTTCATCGACGAATTGCACCGCTTCAACAAGGCCCAGCAAGACGCCCTGCTGCCTCACGTGGAAAGCGGCGCACTGACCCTGATCGGGGCCACCACCGAGAATCCCTCCTTCGAGGTCATCGCGCCGCTGCTCTCCCGCTCGCGGGTATTCGTGCTGCGTCCGCTGGAGGAAGAAGACATTCTCAAGCTGCTGCACAGGGCCCTGCAGGATGAAGAGCGTGGACTGGGCAAGTGGGCCATGGAGGTCGAGGAGGACGTCCTGAGCCGTATCGCCTCTTTCGCGGAGGGAGACGCCCGTCAGGCCCTCAATTCGCTTGAAGTCGCCTGCCGCCTGGCCCGAAGCTCGGGTCAGAGTCCGCCGCGGCTGACCGCCAAACTGCTGGCCGAGGCGCTGCAGAACCGCCACCTGCGCTACGACAAGTCGGGAGAAGAGCACTACAACATCATCTCGGCCTTGCATAAATCGATGCGCAACTCCGACCCCGACGCTTCGCTCTATTGGCTGGGGCGCATGCTCGAGGCCGGCGAAGACCCGCGCTACATCCTGCGCCGCATGATCCGCTTCGCAGCCGAGGACGTGGGACTGGCCGACCCCGATGCGGTGGGCCGGGCCGTGGACGCCTTGCGCGCCTACGACTTCGTGGGGCTTCCCGAAGGCAAGCTCTTCCTGGCTCAGACCGCCGTCTACCTGGCCAAGGCGCCCAAATCGAACGCCGTTTACAAAGCCTATGGGGCGGTTGAGAAGGACGTCCGGGAAACGCGCAGCGAGCCCGTTCCCCTGCACCTGCGAAACGCTCCCACCCGGCTCATGAAGGACCTGGGCTACGGCCAAGGCTACCGCTACGCCCACGACGAGGGCGGACGGGTGGAAGAGATGAATTGCCTGCCCGAGAAACTCAAGGACCGGCGCTACTGGGAGGAAGACTGAGGGCCTGCTTGACGCGCCTGGCCTCACGAACACAGTATTATGTCCTGGAGGAGGGATCATGGATAAGTTGGCAAAGCTGAAGAAAGAGGACTTCGACAAGTGCAAAGACAAGCCCTTCAAGGTACGGACCGAGGAATTGGATGAGGACTTCAGCCTGCGCGTTGACAAGGTGGAAGCCATGAGAGGAGAGTCCTTCTCGGTGGTCTTCGCAGGCCCTCAGGAGCCGGTCCTTCAGCAGTCCATCATCCCCTTGTCCCACGCGGACCTGGGAGAACTGGACATTTTCCTGGTGCCGGTCGGTCAGGAAGATGGGACCACCTACTACGAGGCGGTGTTCACCCGCAACTGACGCCGATCACGCTTTTCAATCACAAGGGATGGGGACGAGGTACTCCGCCGGACTGCGGACGGGCGGGCCAGTCTCGATTGCGTCGAGCCTGCAAACTCCTACGAGGCTGCCGGCGTCAGCTTAGAGGCCGACCGTGATCCCCCCAGATTGCCCGTCCGCAGAGAACATTCGAGGCGCCCGGCGTAAAGCCTCCCCCCAGAAAAAATGGCTTGACGCTCCTGGGCCCGCCGCGAATGCCGGCAGAGAACAAAAAGATAGCAACGAGCCTACACAGATGTCAATACCTTCAAGACGAATGCGCGCTTCTGCAAAGTCCTGTCTCAAATGGCCTCGGCCTGGAAAACTCCCCGGCCAGGGAGGGCGAGCGCATCTCAGGCCACGTTGACCTGGATGGGCCAAGTCACAATAATGAGGCCCCGTGACACGTTTGGAGCGAGGAGGGGAGTCCGAAACATGAAAGTGGTATTGCCGAGTTTTCAACAGCTTCCCAAGCGAATCGGCCGTCTGGGAGAGCTTTCCTACAACCTTTGGTGGAGTTGGGATTCCTCTGCCCGGGCTCTCTTCCGGCGACTCGATCTCTACCTCTGGCGCAAGACCAGCCACAACCCGGTCGTCATGCTGCAGGAAATCGATCCGCAAGTGCTGCAGGAACGGGCTCAGGAAGAGGGGTTTTTGGCGCATTACGACCGGGTGATGGCGTCGTTCGATCACTATTTGAGCGGTGAAGACACCTGGTTCGAGAGTTTCCATGGTCACGACTCGGACTGCCGCATTGGCTATTTCTGCGCCGAGTTCGGCTTGCACAACTCCCTGCCCATTTATTCGGGAGGACTGGGGGTGCTGGCCGGGGACACCTGCAAGGAAGCCAGCGACCTGGGTTTGCCTTTCGCCGCCATCGGATACTTCTACCCCGAGGGCTATTTCCATCAGCGCATCGAAGCCGACGGGATGCAAGAGGCCCGCTACGTGCGCCTGGACACTTCCACGGCCTCCATCCTGCCGGTGCTCAACGAGGACGGCAGCCGCTTCATTCTTCCGGTTCCGGTAGCCGACCGCGAAGTCAAGCTGGCGGTCTGGAAAGTTCAGGCGGGGCGGGTCCCCATCTACCTGATGGACACCAATATCGAAGAGAACGACCCTTGGGACCGCGACCTTTCGGCCCGCCTCTACGGGGGCGACCAGTCGGTGCGTCTGCGCCAGGAAATCGTGCTGGGAATGGGCGGACTGAGGGTTCTTAAGGCGCTGGGGCACGAGCCCACGGTGCTCCACCTCAACGAGGGACACGCGGCTTTCGCCGCCCTGCAATTGCTGGCCCGCTTCCGCAAGCAGGGCCGTTCCTGGCAAGAAGCCCTGCAAGAAGTCCGGCGGCGCACCGTCTTCACCACCCACACGCCCGTCAAGGCCGGCCACGACGAGTTCTCCTTTCCCATGATGGAGGAGTTTTTTCGCCGCTACTGGGAAGAACTCGATGTCAACCGTGAGGACCTGCTCAAGCTGGGACAGGTGCCGGGCGGCGACCAGTTCGTCATGACGGTTCTGGCTCTCAGGGCCTCCGGACGCGCCAACGGCGTGAGCAGCATCCACGGTCAGGTTTCGCGCCAGATGTGGCAACCGCTGTGGCCCCACCGCTCTCCGGACAGGGTGCCCATCTCGCACGTGACCAACGGCGTCCACGTCCCCACCTGGGTGCCCCCGGAACTGAACAGGCTCTTCAGGAAATACCTGGCCGAGGACTGGCTGAACCGCCACGACGATCAGCAACTGTGGGAAGGCGTTGACCGTATTCCCGACGAAGAGTTGTGGGCGGCCCATTTGAGCCTCAAGCGGCGGCTGGTCAGCCTGGCCCGCGAGAGGGCGCGCCGGCGCTGGCAGGTCGACGGGGTCTCGGCCGGACAGATGGTGGCTTTCGGAAGCCTCCTCGATCCCGACGCCTTGACCTTGGGCTTCGCGCGCCGCTTCGCCACCTACAAGCGGGGCAACCTGATCTTGCGCGATTCCCAGCGGCTGCGGCGCATGCTCAACGACCGCCTGCGTCCGGTGCAGATCATCTTCTCGGGCAAGGCCCACCCCGCCGATGAGCCCGGCAAGTTCGTCCTGCAGGAAGTCTTCCAGGCCTGCATGGCCCACGAAATGGCCGGCCGGGTGGCTTTCATCGAAGAGTACGACACGCACGTGGGGCATCACATGATTCAGGGCGTGGACGTATGGCTCAACAATCCCCGCCCGCCCCTGGAAGCCAGCGGCACCAGCGGACAGAAGGCGGGCCTCAACGGCGTCCCCAATTGCAGCGTCCTGGACGGATGGTGGCAGGAAGGCTACAACGGCAACAACGGATGGGCCATCGACGCCGACACGGCCGGCGACGACGGAGCTACCGCCGAGGCCATCTACGGCCTCCTGGAAGAAGAGATCATACCCCGCTACTACCGGCGCGACGAGAGGGACGTGCCCCTGGAGTGGGTCGCCATCATGAAGGAAACCATCCGCTCCCTGGCGGCTCCTTTTTCGGCCCGGCGCATGATGAAGCAGTATCTTGAGCAGATGTACCTGGCGGCGCTGCGCCAGGCGCGTGAGTCGCAGGTCGGCGTCGAGCCGTGATAGACTTCTGCACCATGGCTTCCAAGGGTTGGTTCAGTTTCTGGGAGAGCAAGATACTTCTGGTGTTTATCGTGGCCTCGCTGGGCCTGAACGTGGCCTACTACCTGAAGGTGCAGGACCTGTCGCAGGCCTTGCGGAACCGGACGTTGCAGGAGACGCCGATCCTGCAGGTGGGAGACTGGGTGCCCGACCTGAGGGCGCGTCACTTGGACGAGACGGTTTCCTCCATCGGCTTCGCCCAACCCACCATGCTCATGGTCTTTTCAAAGGACTGCCAGGTGTGTCAGGCCAACTTCTCCAACTGGACCGATCTGGAGAATCAGATCGGGGCCGAGAACGTCCTCTATGTGGCCACCAATCCTCTCCAGGCCACGCGTGATTACGCCCGCCAGCGCCGCATTGAGGACCGTACCGTTCTCTTCGCCGAGCTCAGTCAGCGCGATAGGGCCTACCACATCCACCGCGTTCCCCAGACCATCCTGATCGACGGCAGTCAGGTCAAGGCCATCGAGACCGGCGTCCTCAGCGCCGAGAAGAAGGAGCGGCTGATGGAAGCCTGGAGCAAGGCCGCACCCGCCCCCCAGCAGACCGCCTCCCAAGACGGGTAATGAGCGCGATCTCCGGATCCTAATGGCAATAGGCAGCGGCGGCGCGGGCCAGGATGGCGGATAGGTCATGGACCGAGTCGAGATCGACCCATTCGCGGTCGGAGTGGGCGCCGCCTCCGCTGGGTCCGATGACCGCCGTTTCGATGCCGGCCGCCGAGAGCAGCGCTGAATCCATCCAGGGATTCTGTCCGCAGTGGGGCGGAAGGCGTCCCAGAACGTTTCGGCAGGCCTCTTCAAGCGTGGCCACGATGGCGGCATCGGCCCCTATCTCGAAAGGCTCCCGAACCAGCCCGATCCTGAGGCTGGCCCGAAAGGACTCGTCCTCGGCCTCAAGCCTGCGCAGGATGGAGCGGATTTCCTCCTCCACCTGGTCGGCGCCTTCGCCCGGCAAGGTGCGCCGTTCGATGGTGAGTCGGCAGGATGCCGCGTAAACGCTGGGGGAAGTGCCTCCTTGAATCTGGGCGGCATGCAGCGAGGGCGGGCCCAACAAGGGGTGAGGAGGGCGGGCCCGCAGGTCGCGCTCCAGGGTTTCAAGTTGATGCAGGAAGCGTCCCATGCGCATGTTGGCGTCGATGCCCTTGTCGAAGCGGCTGCCGTGGTAGGCGCGCCCACGGGTCTCCACCTCGAGCCAGATGAATCCCTTGTGAGCCGTGCAGATTTCCAGTTGGCTGGGCTCGGTGACGATGGCGGCGTCGACCGTGAAACGCTTGAGGAGGTCGGACGTCCCCAGGCTGGCGTGTTCTTCGTCGGCCACCGCCGCCAGCACTATGTCCCCCGAGGGCTTAAAGCCGGCCTCCATCAGCGCTTTCACGGCGGCCATCGAGGCGGCCAGGCCGGCTTTCATGTCGTAGGCGCCGCGCCCCAGCAGGCGTCCCTCTTCGATCCGCCCCGAGAAGGGCTCCTCCATGCCTTCCACTCCTACCGTGTCGTAGTGGGCATTGAGCATCAGCGAACGTCCGCCGCCGGAGCCGGGCCACAAACCGGTGACGCTGACGCGTCCTGGAACCGGTTCGTGGAGCTGCACCTGCAGCCCCAGTTGGCCCAGGCGCGAGGCCGTGTAGCGGGCGATTTCGGCTTCGCCTGCGGCGCCCTCCACCAATCCCGGATTGACGGAATCGATGCGCACCAGCCCTTGCAGGGTTTCCACCAGGTACTTGCGGTCGATCTCGAAATTCAGCATCCTTCCTCCGGCGGTTATTCTAGAGCACCAAGGCGCAAATTGGAGCTTGGTTGGCTTGGCTGGTGAAAAATCGAGGAAACGATGAGCAAGATCAGGGCTGCGGTGATGCCGGGCGGCGGAGCGCCCGTGGAAATAGAGGAGTTCGTTCCGCCTCAATTGGAAGCGGGCAGTGCGCTGCTGGAGGTCGATCTGAGCGAGGTGTGCGGAACCGACGTCCATCTGCGCGACGGACGCCTTGACGGTGTCCCCTACCCCATCATTCCGGGTCATGTCTCAGCGGGACGCCTGGCCCAGGTGAGAGGGCCCCTCAGCGACATCGAGGGCCAGCCTCTGCGGGAGGGCGACCGGGTTACCTTCCTGGACGTCCACCGCACCTGCCACGCCTGCTGGCATTGCCTGGTGGCCAAGGCCTCCACCCGCTGCCCCCGGCGCAAGGTTTACGGCATTACCTATGGTGTCGAAGACGGGCTGGCGGGAGGATGGTCACAGCAGATCTACCTCAAACCCGGCACGAACTGCATCAGGCTGGAAGGCGTCGATGCCCGGGCCTTCATGGCCGGGGGATGCTCATTGCCTACCGCCCTTCACGCTCTCGACCGGGCCGAAGTGCGCATCGGCGACACCGTACTGGTCCTGGGCAGCGGACCCGTGGGGCTGTCCTCCATCATTCTGGCCCGAATGGCCGGCGCCCTGCGGGTGCTCTGCATCGGGGCCCCCGATCATCGCCTGGAGACGGCTCGCCAGGTGGGAGCGCAAGAGGTGCTCAACTTTCAAAGCCATTCCCCGCAGGAACGGGTGCAGTGGGTCATGGAGCGCTGCGGGGGAAGGGGCGCCGACATCACCATCGAAGCCACCGGAGCCCCTTCGGCCGTGGTCGACGCCATGCGCTTCACCCGCGATGCGGGGCGCGTGGTGGTGGTGGGACAGTACACCGATCACGGCGAGATCGCCTTCAATCCCCACCTTGACCTCAACAAGAAGCATCTCGACGTTAGGGGATGCTGGGGATCGGACTTCTCCCACTTCCACCGCGGGGTCAAGGTGCTGACCGATCCCGAAAGGGCCGAGCCTTGGTTGAAGATCCCGCTGCGCTCCTTCGCACTCGAGCAGACCAACCAGGCCCTCAGCGCCGTGGAAAGCGGGGAGGTGGTCAAAGCTTTGATCGAGCCTGGTGCTGCCGGTCATGAGTTCTGACCCAGCCCTCCGTTCTTGTCCCTGACAGGGACAGATTCGCCAGCCCAGGGTCAGCCGCGGCGAGCGCTGGCGAGACGGCGGCGCCACCCTGGGTTTCAAACGCCAAATGTGCCAACGCTGAAAGCGTGAGATAACGCCACAGGGCGGCTCAAAACTTCTGGCGCACTGCACTGATGCGGGGCGTCAAAAGTCTTGAGCCGGAGTCGTGCCAAGGTCGAGGTGAGATATGGGAAGTTCGAAAGAACCACGAAGGGCTGCAAGCGTAGCGACGCAAGGGCGCAATGCTGGGTCCCGAGGGTAATCGAATTCCAGTTGCGATGCAGCATGGCTCAGAACTCATGAGAGCCAGCACCAGGTTGCTTGGTTCAGTGGGCGCCGCAGAGGTGGAATTGGGACATGAAGGCGGTCAGGGAGTTCTCGTCGGCGGGGGTGCCGGAGTAGTCGACTGAGTCGTCACCCGCAGCTTCCTGGCCGGGTGCATCTCCGGCGCCGGCTTGGGCGGGATCAGGCACCACCCAGGCTGCGAAACGGTTGCGGGTGTCCTCGGGGCAACGAATCCACATCATGGCGGCCAGGCTGTCGCCCCGCGACCGTCCCAATTCGACGCCGCCCCGCATGACGCGGTAGTAGGCCGTGTAGCGATTGACTTCAAACTGTCCCAGCTTGATGAATTCGGCATCGTCGAAGTCGAGATCGATGGGTCCCTGCACCCGCACGTGCTCGAGTGCCTCCATGTCGTCGGCCTTGCCCGTGAAGAAGTCCTCCATCTGGCGCTTCTCGTCGCCCATAAAGCGGAAATTGAAGAAGAAAAAGGCCCGTTCCCTGGGCTCGCCGGCCTCGCCGTTCTCCTTCGGGGGAGTGTCGGTCAGCCCGCCGACGTCGCCTAAGAAGGGAATATCGACGACCAGCCCGGCATAGTAACCGGAGGGTATCTCTTGGGCGCCCAGCATCTCCAGAGTCCGCTCTTCGCGCTTTTCGGGGCTCTTAGCCAGTTCCTCGACGTCCTTGACGAACTGGTAGCCGAGCACTCCCATGACGACGACGAAAATGATGCCAAGCAATGCGATGAAGGCGCATCCGCCCAGAATCCACATCCACGGGGAGGTCTCGCGATTGGACATGATAGGGTCAGTTTACCGCAGCCGCCTGCCGAGCGGTACCCAAGAGGTGTTTCCTCCCGCCTCTGCCCGCCTTTGGGAGTCGGGCCCCTGGAAGTTGGACCTTGCCAAGCCCCTAGGCGTCGGTAAGGACCTCAACCCCGGGCAGTTTCTTGCCTTCCAGCATCTCCAGGCTGGCCCCGCCTCCGGTAGAGATGTGATGGAAGCGGTCGGCCAGTCCCGACTGCTGGGCGGCGGCCGCCGAGTCGCCTC
Source organism: Acidobacteriota bacterium (assembly GCA_035471785.1). Lineage (NCBI taxonomy): Bacteria > Pseudomonadati > Acidobacteriota > Acidobacteriota bacterium. The sequence continues at coordinate 11,110 of DATIPQ010000138.1, read as the reverse complement.
CGCCGATGATGGTGACGGCGGGCGATTCGGCGCAGGCTTTGGCGATGCGCTGAGTTCCCCTGGCGAACCGCGGCCACTCGAAGACGCCCATGGGACCGTTCCAGACGATCAGTCGGGCCTGCTCGATGCGGTCGCGGAAGACCTGGACGGTGCGGGGACCGATATCCAATCCCATCCAACCGTTGGGTATGGAGGCGCCGGGCGTCTGTCCCCTCTCGGTGTCTTCCTTGAATTCGCGGCCGCAGACGTGGTCTTGAGGAAGGAGCAGTTCGACGTCCTTGGCGGCGGCCCGGCGAATCAGCTTGAGGGCCAGGCCGAGCTTGTCTTCTTCAACCAGCGAGTCTCCCACCGCCACACCTTCCGCTTTGAGGAAAGTGAAGGCCATGGCGCCTCCGATGAGCAGGACGTCGACTTTCTCCAGCAGGTTCTCGATGACGCCGATCTTGTCGCTGACCTTGGCTCCGCCCATGATGGCCAGAAAGGGCGTGGAGGGGTTGTCGAGCACCCGCTGAAAGTAGTCGATCTCTTTGGCCAACAGATAGCCGGCGGCGCGCTGCTCGAAGTGCTCGGCCACCGCCACCATGGAGGCGTGAGGACGGTGGGCGGTGCCGAAGGCATCGTTGATGTAGGCATCACCCAGAGAAGCCAGCCGGTCGGCGAAGTCGGGCTCGGATTGGGGTTTTTCTTCACCGCCATGAAAGCGCAGGTTTTCCAGAAGCAGCACCTCTCCAGGCTGCAAACGAGCCGACGCCTCTTCAGCCTTCTCGCCCACGCAGTCCTCGGCGAAGGCGACCTGGCTCTGCAGCAGTTGGGAAAGACGGTCGGCCACGGGACGAAGGCTCAGGGAGGAGTCGGGCTCGCCCTTGGGACGTCCCAGGTGGCTCATCAGTATCACCGAAGCCCCTTGCTTGAGGGCGTAACGGATCGTGGGCAGCGCCGCTTTGATGCGGGTGTCGTCGCTGACCTGTCCGTCCTGCAGGGGAACATTGAAATCGACGCGAATCAGGGCTTTCTTGCCCTCGAGCTGCAAGTCTTCGATGGTGAGCTTGTTCATCTTCTCTCCGGGGTGCGCGCTACAGATTGGAATTCACGGACGACCATTCTTGCAAAGGCGGCAGGGATCCCAACGAGATGACCTCGTCGCGCAACTTGACCAGGTGCTGGTAGGACTCGCGCAGCGATTCCATCTCCTCGGGGCTGCCCTGAGGCATGCTCCAGCTCATCCCGTCACGGGTGAGGCTGGTTTCCATGGCCATCATGATCTTCGAGAAGCCGTTCTCGGGTGAGTCGACATAGGTGCCGCAGGGCCAGGGATAACCCTGCCCGTCCATGACCGACTTCACCATCAGCAGGGACTGGTGGGAAGGGCTCTGAAAGGAACTGCGGCCGCGGAGTTGGATGATGCGCTTTCCTCCTTGACGCACATGGGCCCGGATGGCGTCCCACTTGTCGTGGCTGAGTCGGTCGCTGCCGATCAGCTCAGACAGAGGACGTCCCGCCACCTTGCAGGTACTGGCGAATACGGCCATCTGTTCGCCGTGTCCTCCGTAGGTGCGGCATCCCGTCACCTCGTCTTGAGGAACTCCGAAATGCTGGCTCAAGGCCGTTTGCAGCCGGGTGGAGTCGAGAGCCGCCAGGGTAGCCACCCGAGAGGGCTTGAGGCCCGAATAGACCAGGGTGGTCAAGCCCGTAATGTCGGCCGGATTGAAGATGATCACCACGAATCTGACGGAAGGACAGTGGCTGCGGATATCGCGGCCCAGTTGTTCGGCGATCTCGGTGTTGCCTTTGAGCAGGTCTTCCCGCGTCATGCCCTCCTTGCGGGGCGCTCCGCCCGAGGAGACGATGTAGGAGGCGTCCTTGAGCGCCTCGCCGATATCGGCGGTCCACCTCACGCGGGCACCCGGAAAAGCGCAATGGTAGATCTCCTCCGCAGTTCCCTCCAGGCCGGGCTCGTAGGGATCGTACATGGCGATGTTGGGTGTCAGGCCCATCGTGAGCGCCGACTGCACCATATTGGAGCCGATGGCCCCGGCAGCGCCCAGGATGACCAGTTTCTCGTCTGTCAGGTATTTCATGAGTTTGACCTCGTCTTTTCGTTCCTTATTCTTCCTTTATTTCATGATTCGAAAGTGTTTGCAATAGCTGCCCCAGTGCCATTCCGGCCCGTCTGATGAGGAGATGGAATTGGTGGTATCCTGTGCGGCATTGTTCGGGCTTTTTTCGGAGAGGCCTGAAACGTCGCATGGGTTTGCGGCATAGAAACGCGTATGACGGCTATGAGGACCATCAGCAAGGGAAAGGGCCTGTTGCCGGCGTCGGCTTGGCTGGCCCTGGCTACGCTTGCGGGGTCCTTTGCCAGGGGCGGCGAGATGGAACCGTCATTCCAAGACCAGCCCCAGAGCCGCCAGGAGATACTGCTTGAAAAACGTCGCCAGAAGATGCAGGACTTGAAAGCCGAGCAGGTTTCCAAATGGGAAAACGTCCTCATCCAGTATGAGAAGAGGCCCATCTTTCAAAAGCTCACGGTCAAGGGCTACCAGGGCTTCAGGCTGGTGGTGGGCGGACTGCCCCAGGGTTCGGGATTCGCCTACGGAGTCGGCTACGTCAATGGGTTAGACCGGGAAAGCGTCCGCTTTACGGTAGATGCCCGCTACTCCAGCCGTCGCTACGAGCGCTTGGATGCCATGGCCGAGTTCTTTCCCAAACCGGCCAGCGATTCGCCCTGGAGGGGGTTCGTCAAAGCCGGATACCTGGACTACAAGAGCCACAACTTCTTCGGTATCGGAAACTTCACCAGCGATGAGGATGAAAGCAGCTTCAGGCTGGAGCAGCGGCATGCTGCCGCGGGTCTTTCCTACCGGGCCAACCGGCGTCTCAAGGTGAGCGGCGAAGTGGGATTCCTGGACACCGGAATCCGACCGGGCGAGGACGACCCGAGTCCTATTGCCGTCCTCGGCGCGGGCCAAGTACCGGGCTTCTTCGAACAGCCTCAATACCTGACCTATGGCGGCCAAGTGGAGGTCAGCCTCTTTGACCGCTGGGAGGCGCCTCCGGTTGGCGTGGCCATAATAGCCTCCGTCAAGCGTTTCGATGGCCGGGGCGGCAGGGCCGGCGGCCAAGTCGGGTCGGGCAGTTTCCTGAGAGCTTCGGGAGAGGTGCAACTCCGAGTTCCGCTGGGACACCGCAACCGGCGCATTGCCTACCGGCTGCGCACCTCCCACTCCATGGCCGACGGCGACGCCGAGGTTCCCTTTTTCCTGCTGGAAACCCTGGGCGGCGCTCACTCTCTTCGGGGCTACGAAGAATTCCGCTTTCGAGACGCCCGCAACCTGACCATGAACCTGGAATATCGCTGGGAGGTCTGGACGTTCGCGGACATGGCCTTGTTCTCGGACGCCGGCAAAGTCTTCAGGCGCGCCGGCGACCTGGACTTCAGCGACCTTCACGCCAGCTACGGCGCCGGCATCATCTTCCGTCCGCCGGGCGGCTTCAGACTGCGTTTCGACGTGGCCCGCAGCCAGGAAGGCATCCGTTTCCACATCGGTTCGGGCCCCAATTTTTAGGACGGCGACGGCTATGAAGCACTCGACCACCATTCTCTTCATCCTGTGGGCGGCTTGGGCAACGGCCGCGGCCCAGAAGGAAGACGTCCCCAAGTTCTATCCCGACGATCCGCTGCTGGTCGACAACGATAAGCTGCACGTGGATCAAAGGCCGGCCGAAATCGAGCTGAGCTCATTCTACGATTTCTTCTCTCACGTCTTCGCCGACCTGGGATCAGATGCCTGGGGCGAAGCCGAGAACGTCAATACGCTGGACGAAGTGCCGGATTCCAGTTGGTTTACCAACCGCCACGGAATGCAGCGGATGTCGGCCCAGGAACTGGCGCGCGGCCCCGACCGGACGGGCGGCCCCGATCCTGCCCGGCTCTGGACCATCTTCCGCAGCAAGTCGGAAGGACTGACGCCCGGCTTCCAGATCGAGGACGAGAAAGGGCACCGCTATCTGATCAAGTTCGGAGCGCCCATTAATCCCGAGCTGAGTACGGCAGCCGAGGTCATCGCCACCAAGATCTTCCATGCTTTAGGCTATCATGTGCCCGAGAACTACATCGTCAACCTGCGTCCCGAGAACCTGCGCATCCGTCCCGGAACCGCGCTGACCGACCGTTTCGGCGACCGCAAGGAACTGACGGGCAAAGAGCTGAAGCGGCTGCTTGAAGACTATCCGCGTCAAGCCGACGGAAGCATGCGGGTGCTGGCCAGCCGCTATGTGGAGGGCCGTCCGGTCGGTCCCTTCCGTTACTTCGGGACCCGCAGCGACGATCCCAACGACGTGATCGATCATGAACAACGCCGCGAGCTGCGCGGACTGCGCCTCTTCGCCGCCTGGACCAACCATGACGACAGCAGGGCTCACAACACCCTCTCCTCCTACGTCGAGGAAGGCGGCAAGCGCTACCTGCGCCATTACCTCATCGATTTCGGATCGACCTTCGGCAGCGCTTCAGTGCAGTTGCAGTCCCCGGCCAACGGCTATCACTGGCTGCTCGATCCGGAGTTGATGCTCACTAACCTCAAGACCTTTGGCGTGCATGTCCCCACCTACCGCAAAGTGGACTGGCCGCCGTTCCCCGAGTACAGCGCCGTGGGACGCTACGAGGCGCAAGTCTTCGATTGCCAGGCCTGGCGCAACGAGTACCCCAATCCGGCCTTCGTCCGCCTGAGCGAACGCGACGCTTTCTGGGCCGGCAAGCTGCTGATGCGCTTCACGCCCGAGGAACTGCGGATCATCGTCGCCAGCGGCGAGTTCAGCCGCGCCTACGAGCAGGAGTACCTCTTGGAAACCCTGATCGCGCGGCAGCGCAAGTGCGGCAGTTGGGCGCTGAATCTGGTCAACCCCCTGGACGGGTTCCTGGTGGAGGCCGGCAAGCTGCGCTTCACCAACCTCTCCCAGTACTATGGCTTCAGCCAGGCCGAGGGTTACCGTGCGCAATGGTTCGTCTTCGACAACGCCGACGGATCGCGCCGGCAGCTCGGCGATAGTCTGAGCAGCGAAGAGACGGCCGTCAGCATCCCCCGTCCCGACTTCTCGCAAATGCAAGATCCTTACCTTGGCGTGGAGATCCGTACCCTCAGTGCCCGGCATCCTCATCATCAACTGCCGGTGACCGTCTACCTGCGCCCCTCGGGACGGGCCCTGCAAGTGGTGGGCATCGTGCGCCAAACCACCGACTTGATTCCGCCCATGGAGGGAAATCCATGAGATTGTGCGTCTTCTGCGGTTCCAGTCCCGGCGTCCGCCCCGAGTATCGGGATAGCGCCGAGCGCCTGGGCCGGCAAATGCTGCGCCGCGAGGTGGGACTGGTCTACGGTGGCGGCAGCATCGGTCTGATGGGAGTGGTGGCCGACGCCGTGCTGGAAGGCGGGGGCGAAGTCATCGGCGTCATCCCTTCCTCGATGGCCCGCAAAGAGGTGGCTCACTCCGGGCTGGGAAAGCTGCACGTAGTGGAGGGCATGCATCCGCGCAAAGCCAAGATGGCCGAGCTGTCGCATGGTTTCATCGCCTTGCCGGGCGGATTCGGCACCTACGAGGAGCTCTTCGAAGTCATCACCTGGTCGCAGTTGCGCTTTCACCGCAAGCCGGTGGGCGTCCTCAACGCCTGCGGCTACTTCGACCCCCTGCTCAAGATGATCGATCACGGTATCGAGGAAGGATTCATCCGGCCCGAAAACCGGGGCATCATCGCCGTTAAGCGGGACCCCGAGGAAATCGTGGACGAAGTGCTGAAGCTGGCCTCGCCCGAGAAGTCCTGGGTGGACCTGAGGGAGATTTGACGATGGGCAATGAAAACAAGTCCAAAGCCTCTGACAAGGGCCTCTCGGAGGTGCTTTCCTTCCGGCCCATCGAGGAAGCGGATCTCGACTTCCTGCGCCGTCTCTATTCCACCACCCGCGACTACGAAATGGACCAGGTGGACTGGAGCCCGGAGCAAAAAAGAACCTTTCTCAACCAGCAGTTCCAGGCCCAGCACAAGCACTATATGGAGCACTTCCCGGAGGCCGAATTCAGCCTCGTGCTGGTGGACGGGCGACGGGCCGGACGGCTTTACATCGACCGCCGCCGCAAGGAAATCCGCCTGGTCGACATCGCCCTGATGCCCGGCTTCCGCAACCGCGGCCTGGGCAAGCGCCTCATGGACAAGGTGCTGGATGAGGGCCGCCGCAACGATTTGCCGGTGCGCATCCACGTTGAGAAATTCAACCCCGCCATGCGTCTTTACCGCCGCCTGGGGTTTACCCACATCGAAGACCAGGGCGTCTATTTCCTGATGGAGTGGCAACCCCGATGAAACTGTCACTTGACCGACCGCTTCGTCCCAAATTCTCGACTATTTTGCCGACCCTTAGCCCTCAAGGGGTGTGCGTCAGAGGACTTTTGTATTAGTATTTGGTGCTGGAAAACCAGGGGGCGCAGAGTCCGTTGAGCGCCGAAGCAAGTGGGCAACGGGCAGGCGCGCCGCCGAACAGCGCAAAGGATGAGCCATGGCTGAAGAGCAGCTTCAAACGAGCGTCCACAGTGACCCGCAAACGCAAAGCAAGGCAGATAGCGGAGCTAAGGCCGACCCAGCGGCTGCCAACGGCCATGCTAAGGGCCACCGCAACGGAAGCAACGGTAAAGGCTACCGCCTGGACGGCGAGCTTCACGACAAGCTGATGAAGCCGCGCGAGTCGTCCCTGGTCGATCTGGACATCAGCGGACCGGGACTTCCTGATCCGGTCTATCCCCAGCTTCCGGAAGACTTCAGGCGCAGCAAGAAAGAGTACCAGCGCCTGAATGCACTGCGGACCGCCAAAGCCTGGGCATTGCCCTACGCCAAAAGCCTGTGGCACCGCAACGAGTTGCGTCCTCTGATCGCCTATCTCTTCACGGAGTGGAAGTGCAATCTGGCCTGCGAGTACTGCTGGGCCTTCGAAAACAGCGTGCCCGGCATGACCGAAGAGGTGGCCCGCAAGTCCATCGACTGGCTGGAGAGCATCGGTTGCCGCGTGCTGGCTCTGATGGGCGGAGAGCCACTGCTGCGCCCCGACTTCATCCACAAGGTGACCTATTACGCCGCCAAGAAGGGCTTTTTCGTCTACCTGCCCACCAACGGACGCCTCATGAAGCCCGAGGTCATCGACAAGCTGGGCGACGCCGGACTGGCGGCCGTCAACCTGGCCGTGGACGCCGTGGACGAGAAGCCTGGCCTGCCCAAGGCGCTCACTCCCATCCGCCCCTATTTCGACTACCTGGTCAAGACTCAGAACCGCTACGGCCACCTGGTGATGCTCAACATCAACATCACCCGCATCAATATCGAGGACGCCCGCCAGTTGACCGAGATCGGGCGCGCCAACGACGTGGGCACCGACTACCACATCAACGAAGCTCCGCTGATCGAGCAGGAACACTTCGGGGACAAGGCCGAAGTCAACTCCACCTACCTGCGTCCTGAAGACTACCCCAAGGTGGACGCGCTGCTGGACGAGCTGAAGGAAAAGCAGCGCCAAGGCTACAAGATGGCCAACCCCATCCAGCACCTGGAAGACATGAAGCAGCTCATGCGGGGCCACGTCGAACCCTGGCCCTGCCGGGCCGGCAAGAACACCATGATCATCCGCACCGACGGAACGCTGGCTCCCTGCTTCCCCATGTACTCGGCCAGCCACGACTGGGGCACCGTCGGCAACCACAAGTTCGAGGACGGGCAGTTGACGGAGATGAAGAAGTCCTGCAACAGCCACTGCCTCTCCACCTGCAACTACATCCTGGGCTACAGCTACAACGCCAAGCGGGTCATCAGTTGGGGACTCAAGCAGGCCCGCCACGGCTTCCGGGGCGCTACCGGAGCTTTCGAGTAAGAGAGAATCAGCGCGAGATACGGATGTCTTTGCGCACGTGCAAAACGCCGGACGCGTCCTCCTCTGCCGGGCGGACCCGCGAGAAGGTCCCCCTCTGCGTCCACCTCTGAAGCTGCGACTCGCTGAGTATGGGGTCGTCGGCGAAATTCAGCTCGAAAGTCCGGCGCGCCATTCCGGGGCCTGATATCACGTAGTGGATGTGGGCCGGAATGCGTCCGCCGGGATAAGGCGCCGGCCTGATGGTCTTAAAGCGGTAGCGTCCCTCGCCGTCGGTGATCATGTCGCCCTTGAGGCGATGCTGCGATTCGTTGCGTCCGCCGGGAGAGTAGTAGCCCTCATGGTCGGTGTGGTAGACGTGCACTTTGACGCCTTGCAGGGGCGTTTCTCCGTCCTCGGCGAAGACGCGGCCCTCCACGATCAGCGGCTGGCCCGGTTCGCCCTCAGGCGGGATGACGATGCTCCATTCGCCCGCCCACAAGACGGCTGCGGCAGCCCAGACAAGGGCGCCCTTGGTCATCCATTGCTTCATGATGGTTCCTCTTCCAGGGGCGAACGATACCAGCCGGCTCTCTATCTAGGTGCACGAAAATTCCGCGGCAAGGTTCCATCGATGCTGAGCGGGCCCGCCCTTCCCGCCAGCCCGTTTCAGGGCGCCGATCGACGCGGAGCCCGGCTCCCTTCAGGCGCACGGCGTCCAAAGAGGCGGGTGACGGAGGCCGCCAGGATGAGGGCTACATTGGTTCCCAGAAAGACCAGTCCCATCAGCACTTTGGCCAAGCCCAGCAGGGTGAAGAAGAAAATGTAGTAGGGCATGGCGGCGCGGGTGGCCAGGAAGGTCAGTTTGCGGGTCAGGAAGGCCAAGGGGCTGCGGTCTTGCTCGGCCTCCACCCGCTTTTGAAAAGCGGTGCCGTACTCGCCCACGTCTTCCCCTTCCTCCCCGTAGCGGCGACGCTGCACCGCCACCACCCAGAAGGCCAACACAACGGCCGCCACCGACTCGATCCCGATGCCCAACCACCAGATGTTGCCGGTTGAGCGGTAGAGCCCGATTCCCATGCCGGTGAAGAGAAAGACGTAGAAGAGGTAGTCGCACACCATTTCCAGCCAGCATCCGAAGTCGGATTGCTGGAACTTGGCCCGGGCCAGCTCGCCGTCGACTCCGTCCAGCATGCTCGAAAACCAGGCCAAAAATCCTCCCGCCAACATGGCCGGATAGGTGCCGAGAGCATAGAGGAGGCCGGCTGCCAGGCTTCCGAAGAAAGTCATCACAGTGACCATGTTGGGCGTCACGGGCGTGGGCAGCAGGATGCGCGAGATGAGCAGCGAGACGCGCCGGTTAGTGCGGGCATAGATGCCGTCGGTGGCCTTCATGGTGGCCAGCAGCACCTTGCGGGCGGCGGGACGCGTTTCGCGGAGCGAAGAGATGCGGTGCCAGTAGTGGCGTCCGATGCTGACCTGACGCGGAGCGGACTGGCCGTCCGGCAAATGAACCTCCAGCCCCAGCGGATGCGGCTCCCCGTCATGCGTCCCTTCAACATATTGCAGGTCGTGATCATCAGCCACGCCCACCTTGTAAGGCGACTTCTCCACTGGCGGATAGTCCGCGGGCCGGTCGTCGATCAAGCTCAGGCTCCGCGGACACTGCTTTTTGGGCCCTTCCAGCAGGAGGCGGACCTGGCGAGCCAATCGCCCCACCATTTTGGGATCGAGCAGGGTATCACCACGCTGATCGATGACGATCTCACCGTGGGGCGCTTTCTCGAATCGTGCCACTACCTCAACTTTGAGCCCTTCCACGGAACTCTTGCAGGCCAGCCGCGAGATCTCCTCCCAAGCCTCTCCGGCGGCGACCTGAATCCGGTCTGCATCGACCCGCTTCCAGGTCAGAAGATGGCGTTTGAAAAGAGTCAGTCCGGCGACCCTTGATTGCAACAGCAAAACGTCCCAATGCGCCAATGCACAATCCAAACGAACCAGCAAGCGATTCCTCTCTTCCTCCTGGGCAGGCTTGAGAACCCGAAGGAGAGTGTACAACTCTTCCCCGACGTACGCAGCCCTGTGCAAGAAACCGCTCAAGGCTTGATCTGTTCCAAACCTAATCCCCAGAACATCTCAAAAGAAAAAGGACCCTCGGAATGAGGGTCCCGGATGACGAGAGAACCCCTCCTCAACTGCGTGACGGATACAACCCGACCAAGGCAATGATGAAGTTCATTGTCAGATAGGGTTGCATGTTGTTGTGAGCCTGCGATCCGCCCGTATCCGACAGGGATGAGTCGCTCATATCCACCAAGTTAGCAGACGTGTTGGTCTGGTAGAGCAATCCGTCGCGGGGCTCGGCGAGGACATTCCCGACAGCTATTCCTGATCGGCCGCGGCCATCAGAGGCGCGCATCGTATGGGTGTGGTTGGGCATCTCCGCTTCGCTGAGCGTGACTGTCTCAACTCCGCCTCTTTGGCCCAGCCGACGGTCCGTCAAACCCGGACCTCGACCCGGATGCATGGGCGCTCTGCCCTGGAGGTTAGGTAGGGCGGTTGTAGTCCGGCCGTCCCCGCCATAGGTTGTGCCGATGAGCGAGAAGAGCGCGGTGTTCTGAGCGATAGGCAACAGTTGGCCGTTACAGAAGGCCCAACCTCGGGGCGCAAAGTTGCCCGCGAAAATTCTGATTTCTGCGACAAATGGTTCAGACATGGCGCTCCTTCTCTAGTGCCTGGACGGATAGATCCCAACCAGGGCAATGATGAAGTTAATGCAAAGATAGGGCATGAGGTTGGTGTGGCTTCGGCTTCCCCCGACACCGGTGATCGAGGACGAGGCCATGTTGACGTCGCTTCCCTGGTCCGAGTAGACCCGGTCGGTTACCGTTTCGGCCAGTACCTCGCCCTGAGGATTGGGTCCGGTGGCGGGATCGGCGGAAGCCTTCAAGTCGTGCCTGTGGGAGGGCAACTGGTTCACGGTGAGCGTGACTTTCTCGGCCCCGCCTTTGGAGCCAAGCCTGCGAGGACTTAACCCGGGTCCTTCACCGGCGTGAAGGGGGATTCTGCCCCGCAAGTCGGGCAGGCCGAAGGTGGTCCGACCGTCTCCGCCGTAAATGGTCCCGAGAAGAGAGAAGAGAGCATCGTTCTGTGAGACAGCCAGCAATTGCCCGTCGCAGAAGGCCCAGCCGCGGGGCGCGAAATTGCCCGCGAACATGCGGATTTCT